>JALENH010000163.1 GCA_022767895.1 Eubacterium sp. | reverse complement strand
ACCCATATCCTGCATGGTTTTCAACTGCCTGCGAAGGGCTTCCCGGTTCATGGCAGCACCCAGTGCTCCCAGTGTATGGTGCTCGCAGGAACCATTGATTTTTACATTCCGCCCATTCAGGAAAAATCCTTCCTTGCAGTCGAACCGGATGGTGCGGAATCCGAATTTCTGATTGTCAGTATCGGTTACCTCACCATTTTGGAGTAATTCCGTATGAACCTCATAGAGATGAGGGGATGTAATGTCCCAGAGCAGCGGGTCATGAAAAGTCATAGTCTGCTTGTTTACGGTCAATCCGGCAGGGACGGTAAGATTTTCTTCCGTCGTGCAGACACATGTGCCGGTGTTGTCACAGATGGTGTGTCGGAGTGTGACAGGACAGGGGGACCCGGTCTCATTTTGTATTTCGTAATCTGCATGCAGAGTCCAGTCATCGGTCCCTTTTTCGGCAGCCAGATAGCCTCCGTCAGTGGTTAGGTGGACAGCGGGTCTCTGTACCAGCCAGACATTCCGGTAGATGCCGGAGCCCGGATACCAGCGGCTGTTTGGCAGTTCGTAAACATTTTTAACCCAGATGGTATTTTCCCCTTCTTTTACAAAATCCGTCAGATCAACCTCAAACTGGGAATAGCCATAGGGCCAGGTGAAAATCTCTTCCCCGTTGAGGTAAATGGTATTGTCCATATAGACTCCCTCAAACAGAAGAGAGAGACGGTCGGTGCCAAGGTTCTCCACCGTGAACGTTTTGCGGTAGCAGCTGACAGCCTGAGCATATAAATCGGTGCTGTCATAAATCATCCAGTCATGGGGAACATCCACCGGCTGCCAGTCTTTTGACTGGTAAAATGTATCCATCGTCGTATCCAAAGGTTCTTTGTGAAAAAACCAGTTATCATTAAAAAGCTGTTTCATACTTTCCTCCAATTTACCGGCATCAAAAAGCGTGCCTTATACTACCTATAAGAATAACAAAAATCTTTGACAGCCGCAATGAATTTCTTTATACTTAAGATGTAGTTTTTCGAAAGGACAAGAGAGATGCAGATTTGTCGGATTATGCCGGATAAGCTCCGGGATGCATTGGAGCTTGTGTGGGAAGTATTTGAAGAGTTTGAGGTACCGGATTATGAAGAAATGGGGATTAAGACTTTTCGTCATTTTATCGAGTATAGCAATATGGTGGAGAAGGTTCGTCAGGGCGAAATGACATTCTGGGGCTGTTATCTGAATAATTATCTCGTGGGCGTGATTGCTCTCCGGGATGGTCAGCATATCAGTCTGCTGTTTGTGCGGGGGCAGTTTCATCATCTGGGGATTGCTACGAAGCTTGTCGACGTGGCGGTGGATGCCGTGGCGGCAAAGGAGCCGGAGATACGGGCGGTGACGGTGAATGCTTCGCCCTATGCCGTTGAATTTTATAAAAAGGTAGGATTTGCAGCACTAAAAGGAGAGCAGAAAGCGGATGGCATACGCTTTACGCCGATGAGGAAAAATTTTTGAGACGGGAGGACGGAATGAAGAAAAAGAAATGGGTTTCTAATGTGATTCTGATTGTACTTATTTTGATTTTTATTGCAAGCGGATTGTATCTGTTCCGCTATTTTTGGAATGCGAGACAGACGGAAAATGAGTTGGGAGAACTCCAACAGATGAAACAGGAAAGTCTGGAAGAGACAGAAGAAGAGGTTCCGGAGCAGAATGAGGATGGGAAAACGATTTTGAAACCTTACCGGAAATTGTACAAGAAAAATAGTGATTTGGTGGGATGGGTGACGGTGAAAAATACGAAGATTGATTATCCGGTGATGCAGACAAAGAAGGATTCAGAGTATTATTTGCACCGAAATTTTCAAAAAAAAGAAGATGTGAATGGCCTTCCTTTTCTGGATGCCAAGTGTGATGTGGAGGACGCTAACAGCAATTTGATGGTATATGGGCATCATATGAAAAGCGGTTTGATGTTTGCCCATCTCGAGGATTTTGAGGATAAAGATTTTTACAACAAGCACAAGACAATTGAATTTGATACCCTGTATGAGAAGCGGGAATATGAGGTAGTGGCTGTATTCCGTTCTAAAGTATACAAAGAAGATGAAGACGTATTTAAGTACTATCGTTATGGGGGACCACTATCGGAAAAACAGTATAATACTTATGTGGAAAACTGCCAGAAACTTTCGGTTCATAAAACCGGAATAACTCCCAAGTATGGAGAGCAGCTCCTGACACTGGTGACCTGTGCGTATCATACGGAAGAGGGAAGATTTGTTGTAGTGGCAAGAAGGAAGGACGAAGGATGACAAATGCAGAATGGGAACTGGAACGCCTTCATCAGTTGAAGCAGTTCGGAGAACGTGTTTCCCGGTATGATGAAGATGAACTTCTGATTGTGAGTGTTGATGATAACTTTTGTAATATGCTTGGTTACACACGGGCTGAATTATTGATTCACAGTTGTGGCAAAGTGGCAGAACTGGTCTATGCACCGGATCTTGATGAGATTCGATACAAAATCAGAAAGGATCTCCGGGAGAAAGGCAGATATACCTGTCGTTACCGAATACGGAAAAAGGATGGTGTTTTAATCTGGGTGTGGGAGTGTGGTTTGTGCGAAAAGGATGAGAAAGGGAAGGATGTGATTCGTTCCCTCGTTGTGGATGTTTCGAAAGAGGAGGAAATCCGCAGGGAGAGGGATACGACATATGACAATATTCCGGGCGGTGTCATGACGGTACTGGTGACGGATACCAATTTCTATATTATGGAGGCAAACCATCAGTATTTTTCCATGGTAGGTACAACTAGAGAACAGTATCTGGGAAGTTCCGGAATTTATACGTATCCCCAGGACCTTCCCGGGCTTCGTAATCATATTATTGAGCAGGCTGGCAAACAGGAACCCATTGAGTATGATTTTCGGACGAGACATCCGAAATATCAGGATACGAGATGGTATCGAATGCTGGGACGGCATTACCGGGAGGTTGAAGAAGGATGTGAATATCTGTGCATTCTTTTGGATGTCACGGAGCAAAAGAGTAATTTGTTTCAATTGGAAAGGGAGAAGGAACGTTACCGTATCACTTCCGGCATTAACGCCCACATTCTTTTTGAATATGATTTGGAAAAGAAACAATTGCAGCTCTATGAGGATAATCAGCACAAGGGATTCCGTCTTTGCATGGAACTTACACAGAAGGGTACACTGGGAGAAATTATGAGAAATACCAAACTCCTGCATCCGGATGATGAGGGGATTCTTGATATGTTCTCTTCCGGAAATTTTTCTTCCACTGGTCAGCTTCGTCTGCTGACAGAGGACCGTGCAACGGGCAAAAAGAGCTATCAGTGGTACGAATATGCGGCTACCAAAGTGATGGAGCAGGGGAAAGTGACCCGTTTTGTGGGAAGTTTCAAAAATATTGAAGAGCAGAAGAAACAGGAAGAAGCCAGAAAGGATATTCGGAGTATTTATGAAATACAGTCTCAGAAAATATATGAGATGATACTGCGTGTTACCCTTCATGATCATAGTGTGAAAGGATATTTTAACGATGGTACACTTTTCTCCGATGTTTATTCTTCCAATGCTTTTGACGTATGTGTAAAACAGACGGCAAGTCAGTTTGTCCATCCGGAAGAGCGAGAACAGTTCCTGGGTATATTTGATTTGGACAACATGATTGAAGTCCTGGAATCCAGTTCGTTGGAGGAAGTACTCTTTTTCCGTATCCGGAAACCGGGTGGAGACTATCGTTACAAATGCTTTCGATACAGTTATCTTGGAAATGATACGGATGTTATTATTATCAGTGCACAGGATGTGCATGAATTGCATCTGGTACAGTTGAAGGAGGAGGATGCGGACCGGAAAGTTATGGCTTCTGCCCTGAAGGAAGCAAAAGACATGGTGGAGATGCGTCGTAATTTCCTCGCTATCCTGGCCAGAGAGGTGAAGGCACCGGTTCAGTTTATCAGTTCGACACTGCGCAAGCCACAGATTCCGGAAAGCACATTGTCTGAAATGAGATATGCCTCTCATTATATATTGGAGATTATTCAGAATATGACTGAATATGAACGGATTGAGCAGGGTAAAGTCCGCGTGGAGAATCAGATTTTTTCGCTGGAAAGTATGATGCAGAATGTGATTGATGTGTGGATGCCACGATCCAGGAGAGCGGGAGCGCAAATAGAATACAGTTTTGATTTTCAACGGGATCCTTATTATGGGGACGAAAAGCATCTGCGACAGATTGTCGATAATGTTCTGGGTAACAGTCTGATGTATTCAGAGCCCGATAATCGAATCCGTGTATGGGGAACGGTAGAAGAACGTGCCAATAACATTCATCAGTTGTCGTTAGTGCTTGAAGACCGGGGATTCCCGGTGCAAGAGGACTATTTTGGGAGAGCCTATCCCCTGGACAGAGTAAATACCCGTGTGGATTGGAAGAGAGAAGAGGGGATCTACTGTACAACTTTTTCCCTGGTTTTGGCCCGCCGGCTGGCTGAGCTTCTCGGTGGCCGGCTGGAATTGAGCAGACGAGGACAAAATACGAATATGATTAAATTGGAGATTCCTTTACAAAAGGGACGGGAAGGAAGTGTTCAGTCCCTGTCTCTGGAAAAGGATTCTCTGTTACAGGAAGCGGTATTAAATGGATATCGGATTTTGGTAGTAGAACGGGAAAATGCTGTCAATGACATGGTGGGAGTTCGTCTCAAGGTGAGCGGAGCACAGGTGGATGTTGCGTATACCGGAAAAGAAGGACTGGAATTGTGGAACAGTTATGCGGCGGAACCTTTTGATGCCGTTTTGGTAGAAGGGTACCTTGCGGATATGGATTATGTGGGTTTTGCCAGAGCCTTTCGAAAGAGAGAAGGGGCGGGGACGGTACCACTTTTTGTCATGGTGGATGAGATACGCCAGGAGAGTATATCTACCAGCATGCAGGAGGGAGTCAATGCCTTTTTGGAGAAACCATTGGAATTAGTCCGCCTCCAGCAGATGCTGGAAGCGTATTACCGTTGACTTAGGTTGCCGAATTTTTCTTTACGGGTTCTTTTGTTCTGGTAGAGAAGATCATCACTTATTTTCATATAGTGCTCTCTGGACAAGGTACTGTCCGGGTCTGAAATCGAGTATCCAAGACTGGCATTAACCACATAGGGCAAGTTGCTCTCGGCATTAAAGTCGTCCAGATACTTTTGGAAGTGTGCAATATACTCTTCTGCCATGACAGTTGAATAATCATATCCAAAAACAGCAAACTCATCTCCACCGATACGGGCACAGATTTCTTCTCCCTGACAGGCTGCCTGCATGGCATTGGCGATGGTCTGGAGTGCCAGGTCCCCATGGGAATGCCCGTAAACATCGTTAATATGTTTCAGGTTATCCATGTCGATACTGAGACTCATGGTTGGGACATGATTTTTCCGGGCATTTTTATATTCATCTTCTGCGAACTGTTCAAATCCACGGCGGTTGTATAATTTAGTCAGAAAATCTTGAATGTAAAGGGCATTCAGCTTTTCTAACAGTGCCTGGTTCTTTGCTCGGATTCTGGCATTTTCCAAAGTATTTCCAATGAGGGATAGCCATGAGTGGAATAGGGTGTCGTCGGATTCGCCTCCATTGGAAAGAGCTGCCACATAACCAAAATTGTATTCCAGATAGTGAATGGGGAAGAAATACACGCACATTGGTTCATCGCGTATTGCTTCCGGTGGCAGCAGATTTTTGGTCTCAAAACTGGAGGTGACAATGGGATTTAAGTCCTTCAGACTGTATATGGAATGGGAGCGTTTGGAAAAGCCGGGAGCTTTCTTTTTTACCTGTGGATAATAGCCATTTCCGTGTTTACCCAGGCAAAGATAAAAATCTCTGGTTACGCCAGGCTGCTCTTCCAGACGGAGATAGTCGCCAATATCCTCAGCGGAAGTCATATTTTCCAGAGAAATGGACACAAAGGTATTGTATGCATTATGTGTAATCAGGCTTTCCATCAATTCAACCTCGTAAGTTCGGGCAATGCTGACATCTCTCATGGTTGTGAGATCACAACCACAGGAATTACGGATTACGGGAAGTGCTTTTACATAACGGCAAGTATCTACAGATTCTCCTTTGATTAAGCGGTGTATCGTATCAATAGAGAGGGAAGCCATTTCTTCGATGGATACCCAGCATGTTGTCAATGGCGGTACGTTGGCCTTTGCATCCCGGACATCATCGAATCCGGACAGGGCAATATCCTGAGGAATGGAGAAGCCCCGGAGAGTCAGCTCGTTACAAAGAGATAGAGCCATATAGTCATTGGCACATACAATAGCCTGAGGCCGTTCCGGAAGATTCATAAAATGGTCGGCGGCACGGGCGGCATCATTTTTCCAAAAATCCCCCTCGAAGATGTATTCCTCCGGGTAATCCAAGTGCAATTCTTTCATAGCGGCTTTGTACCGATTAAGGCGAAAAATGGCATCCGGATGGGTATAGGGACCGGACATAAAGGCGATACGTGTAAAATGATGGACTTCATAAAAATGGCGAACCAAAGAAGGGATGGAATCCGTGTCATCCACCAGAATATTGTAAAAGTCATCCATCTTTGCCCGTATGCTGATGATCGGACAGGTTGCTCTTTCTTTGATAAGCTGACATAATTCCGTGACCGCTTCATCACTGTTAAAAGTATCTTGACAAATCATCAGGGCATCCAGTTGTTCGTAGGGAATCAGGTGAAAGATGTTGTATTCCCCCGCTGCATTTTTTGTGTCGCTTCCGTATATGGTGAAGGCAGAAAATACAAGGAGATTATATCCCTTTTCCTTGGATATACGAGAAAGTGTGTTTACGAGTTTTTCCTGATAATATCCTGTTATATCAAATAATATGATACCTATGGTTTTACGTCCGTTAAACATAGTGCCTCCTTTTTTATGGCAAATCCTTTAATTCTTCAGAAAAAAGATAATCAATTAATTTTTTTGCATAATCTTTACCTTCTTCTGTGGCATTGGTAATGACAAAAAGAATAGGGTCTTCTGTCAGGGGATTCCGGTCTGTAAACAGTGACTGGTAGACAGGGCACTGTTTCAGATGAATGCCATAGATTGTTTTATTGTTATCATTTGCTTTGTAAAGATATGGTTCCAGACGATTCATTTCCTCCTTTGTCAGAAGTTTGCTTAGATCCATCATGAAACCATTTTTCATGTAACTATCCTTGACGTCCTCTTCAGAGGCAATCATGCAGTCTAGCGAATTGGCCACTAAGCGGCTGCTAATCTCGGATAAATCACTTCCGGTATCTGCTCCCATCTGCATGGCGATGTCGGGCCGGGTGTAGTACAAATAAAATGAGGCCTTGTTTTTACTGTTGTCCATCCCCAGAGACTCAGTAAAACGATCACTCATCTCGGTCAGAGCACCATCCGTAATAGATTCATTTAGAATAGCACAACGCATGTAGATATTGGATTTGTTGATAAAATCAACCCAAATAATGTAAAAAATAACTGCTGCGACAGCCAGGACTACCAAAAGCTTGGGAAGATAATAGGTTTTAAAATAGTCCCTTTTTTGTTTTCCGGTCATTTGTTTCAGGCGTTCCTTTTCCGGAAGATCATCCTGTCTTTTCTGGTAAATCGAAGCATCCTCTTCCAGTGAAGTTTTTTTCTCTCTTATGTTTAAAGCCATAACAGAACCAGCCTTTCTTTCAATCCCCAGTATCCATATGTATGCAGATAAAGAGGAGTTATAGTCACACATATTGCATTTTAGCATATTTATAAAAAGATGAAAAGAAAACTGGGGAAAATAATTAAAAAAAATCACAAAATTTTCACATATTTGGTATAATTCACTAAAAAATAAAAAAGGTATTGACAATTGTAACTATCCGTCCTATAATTGCAGACGTAGATGACGAAGGCGTCAGAAACAGATTTTTTTGTTTCTGGCGCTTTTTCTATTGCAGGGGAATACGTCATTAAAAAAGGACCACGCGTTTGGTGCAGGCAGAGGCGGCGGGACCTAAAAAAAGGAGGAAACAGTATGGAAGATTTAATGAAAGCATTTGAGTCGCTGCAAGGCGACCTGTGGGGCGTGTGGTTTTTGATCGGCGCCGCAGTGGTGTTCTGGATGCAGGCAGGATTTGCAATGGTAGAAGGAGGTTTCACCAGAGCGAAGAATGCCGGAAATATCATTATGAAAAACCTGATGGATTTCTGTATCGGTACCGTGATGTTCATGGTAATTGGTTTTTCACTGTTACTGGGAGAAGATTGGTTAGGATTTATCGGTAAACCCGGCTTTGATCTTTTCACAAATTTTGCAAACTTTGATTTCTCAAATTTTGTATTCAACCTGGTATTCTGTGCAACAACAGCAACAATCGTATCAGGAGCTATGGCAGAAAGAACAAAATTCTTATCCTATTGTATATATTCCGCTGTCATCTCAGCTTTGATTTATCCGATTGAGGCACACTGGATTTGGGGCGGCGGCTGGTTGTCAGAACTTGGCTTCCATGATTATGCCGGTTCCTGTGCCATCCATATGGTAGGTGGTATTTGTGCTCTGATTGGTGCCGCTATCCTGGGACCACGTATTGGAAAGTTCAAGAAAGATAAGAGTGGAAAAGTAGTAAAGGTAAATGCGATTCCGGGTCATAACCTGACCATCGGTGCTCTGGGTGTGTTCATCCTATGGCTTGGCTGGTATGGATTCAACGGTGCAGCGGCTACCGATCTCCCAACACTGGGTGCTATTTTCCTGACGACTACAGTTGCTCCTGGTGTGGCAACGGTTGTATGTATGATTTTCACTTGGATTAAATATGGTAAGCCGGATGTGTCCATGTGTCTGAATGCATCTCTGGCAGGTCTGGTTGCCATTACTGCACCTTGTGATGTAACAGATGCTCTTGGCGCAGCAATTATCGGTGCTGTAGCGGGTGTTCTGGTGGTATTCGGCGTATGGTTCTGTGACCATGCACTTCATGTGGATGACCCGGTTGGTGCCGTAGCCGTACATATGATGAATGGTATCTGGGGAACAATTGCCGTTGGTCTCTTTGCTACAGAAACTGCTCCGGGCTTTGCCGGTGCAGGCATTAAAGAAGGTCTGTTCTATGGCGGCGGAGTTTCTCAGCTTGGGTTGCAGCTGTTAGGTGTACTCACTGTAGGTGCATGGGCTGCCATTTTAATTACCATTACATTCTTTGCAATTAAAGCTACTATTGGACTTCGTGTAACACCGGAGGAGGAAATCGAAGGTCTGGATGCTACCGAGCATGGTTTGCCAAGTGCATATGCAGACTTCATGCCTGCCGGCAACCGCTTCTATGCAGCATCTCCGGCTGGTGCACCGACTACCATGGGAGATGTTCCGGTGGAGGCAGCAGTTCCGGTTGCAGAAGTACCGGCTTCGGTAAAACTGAAGAAGAAAGAAGTACCGGAAGGTGCTGCAAAACTCAGCAAGGTATCCATTATCTGTCGTCAGAGCAAGTTCGAGGATTTGAAGGAAGCTCTGAACAATATTGGAGTAAGCGGTATCACCGTAACTTCCGTACTTGGATGCGGAGCCCAGAAGGGAACTGCCGAGTACTATCGAGGTGTTCCGGTAGAATTCACCTTGCTGCCTAAGACGAAAGTGGAAGTTGTCGTAAGTGCAGTTCCGGTAGAAAAGGTTGTGGATGCTGCAAAACAGGCACTCTACACCGGACATATCGGAGATGGTAAGATCTTCGTATACGATGTCGAGGATGTTGTCAAAGTCAGAACCGGCGAAAGCGGATTTGATGCTTTGCAGGACGACTAATGAATCAAACTAAAAAGATACAACGAGCGTCTCACCCGCTGACAGGGTGAGGCGTTTTTGTGTCTCTTTGTACTGCAACACCACAGAAGCCCCCTTATCGGAATATAATCTGGTTTCCGTAAGAATATGATTTTCCCATTTCAAGTCGTAAACGATGCCACCCATGCCACACAGACCCTTTACGGAACCTGTACCCCACGCCCCGGGCAGTGCCGGCAGTAGTATGGTCCGGTCCTCTCTTGACTGTAAAAGCATTTCTCCAATGGCGGCAACTGCCCCGAAATTTCCGTCGATTTGGAAAGGCGGATGGTTGTCCAACAGATTCTCCAGTGTGGAGTGGGAGAACAGTAACAGCAGGTTTTGGTAGGCGTTTTCGGCATCCCAGAGACGGGCGTAGAGGTTGATAATCCAGGCACGGCTCCAGCCGGTATGGCCGCCGCCTCCCGCAAGCCTCCGTTTTAAAGTAACAGATGCGGCTTCGCAGAGTTCCGGCGTCAAATCCGGTGTAATCTGATGGGCAGGATGAAGTCCCCACAGATGGGAAATATGACGGTGGCCGGGTTCTGCCTCCTCATAATCTTCCTGCCATTCCATAATCTGTCCCTGTTTCCCAATTTGAATATCCGGCAGTTTTGCGGCACAGGCTCTGGCTTTTTTTATAAAATCTACGTCGTTATCATTGAGAACCTGCGAAGCTTTGTCAAAATGGTCAAACAGTTCATGAAGAATCTCATTATCCATGGTGCAGCCATAGGTGAGACATCCTCTTGTACCATCCGGCATGATGTAAGTGTTTTCCGGTGATACGGAAGGACAGGTCACCAGATTTCCCCCTACGTCAATGAGAAAATCCATAAAAAACTGTACGGATTCCTTGAGAAAAGGATACATCTTTTTCAAGAAATCGATATCTTTTGTGTACAGATAATGATTCCAGATATGGGTGGAAAGCCAGGCCCCGCCCATCACCCAGAAAGTCGCGGGGATATAAATGTCCTGAGGAGCTGTGTCGCCCCACAAATCCGTGTTGTGATGGGCCACAAAACCCCGGCAGCCATACATCTTTTTGGCTGTTTCTTTTCCATTTTCCAACATGCGGAGCATATGTTCAAAAAGAGGCAGCTGGCAGTCTGATAAATGGCAGATGCCAGCGGGCCAGTAGTTCATCTCGGTATTAATGTTAATGGTGTATTTGCTGCCCCAGGGAGCCTCCATGTCACGGTTCCAGATTCCTTGAAGATTGGCGGGGAGAGAATCGCCCCGGCTGGAACTGATGAGAAGATACCGGCCGTAGTCCATATAGGTGTTGATAAGACCATTGTCCGGGTGGTGCTCATCGATTCTCGCCAGGCGCTCATTTGTCGTCAGCTCATCCAGGGAGGAGTCATAGGCCAGTTCCAGTTTCATACGGTTGAAATAGGACTGGTACTCTTTGATGTGTGTTTCTTTCAGAAGGTCAAAGGTTTGTCCGGCAGCGCGGTCCAACGTATTCCAAACCGTTTCCTGCGGATTATCAGAGCGGAAATCCGTTGCCGCGGTAATTAGCACAGTAACGGCATCAGCTCCTTTTACTACCAGGTGCTCCCCGATACCCTGCAGGTTTCCTCCTTTCGGGACAAAACGCATGCCGCAACAGAAATCCTGGCCCCCACCGCCCAGATTCCCGGAAATGAAGAGCGTGTCATCGGTATGTTTTGTCGTCTCATAAAAAGAGGTGCGCTGCAGGGAGGCAGCCAGATTGAGCTCCCCGGGAGTGGAGGAAGTGAACCGTGCCACGATGCAGTTAAAGTCATAACTGGAAAAAGTTTCAATCTGATAGGTGGTTTTGCTGGCGGTGTCCGTAATGGCAGATGTGTGGATGGCGCGGGAAAGGTCCAGCGTTCGTGTAAAATGTTCGGATTCTTTCAGGGCACCACAATAATCAAAGTAGACATCGCCCAGTGACTGGTAGGAATGTTGGCTTTGCGGGGTGCCTGTAAGAGCGTATTTGCACAGTTCCTCTGCTTCGGGAATTTTTCCGGACAGAATTTTCTCTCGGATTTCATCCAAATGGGAAAGGGCATCCGGATTGTTGCGGTCGCGTCTGCCGCCAAACCAGACCGTGTCCTCGTTAAGTTGAAAATGTTCGGAAGTACCTTCTCCGTAAATCATGGCACCAAGTTTTCCGTTGCCGATGGGAAGTGCTTTGTTCCAATCGCCATGGGATGGTGTTGTATAAATTAGTTTACTCATTGCTGCCCCCTTATATTTCGTGGGATATAATCCCGTATTTTTTCAAAAGCCCGCTCATCCATTGGATGGTGGGACCTAAAAACAGAGCAATCAGTATCGTCAGGATACCGGGAATCTGTCCTAACAGTGTACCAATCAGGCATGCGATTCCATCATATATAACTCTCATAAGTCGGAAAGGAATGTCTGCTTTTGAAACTTTCTTTATCTTTTCATACAGAATAAATGCTAGTGCATCGTAGGGGGATGCGCCCAAATCGCAAGTCATGTAAAGGGCAGCAGCCAAGATGAAAAGAATCAGTGATGGTATGGCGATGGCGATGCGCAACCATGTGGGTTCCAGTGCTGCCGGCATGAAAAAGTTTTCAATCCAGGTAAATAAGTCATAACAGTATCCTACTAAAAACATGTTGGCTATCGTAGCAATACCCACCTGATGTCTTCCGGTGAAAAATACAATCAACAGCAGAATAAAATTCAGAAGGGCCTGCCAGTTGCCTAGTGTCCAGCCGATTCGGGAGGAAATACACAAATTCATGAAACTGTAGGGGTCTTCTCCCAAATCTGTGCGGACGAGAAAGGACAAGGATAGTCCCATCATAATGACAGCATTTATTACAAGAAATATTTTTTTTCGGTCTGTAAAATCAAATTTCATAATGAACTCCAAACTTCAACTGTTTTTTTTAGTATACAATTGCGAATCTCTTTTTTTTATAGTATTATGTGACATGTAGGGGACAAAAAATGTCACATAATCGCAAATTGTGGAAAGGAAGGGGTCAGACATGGAGAATACGACAGAGTATACCTTTTCTTTAGAGGAAAGTACTATACGCGTATTGACTGTGAATGAACGGCGATTTGAACAGGCACTGCCGGCACACAGCCATGGCGAAAATGCTTTTGAATTCCACTATGTAGTGGAAGGGAAAGGGATTGTGGTGATGGGAGAAAATTCTCATGAGGTGCAATCTGACTTTTTCTATGTGACCGGTCCGGGAGTGATACATGAGCAAATTCCGGAGAAAGATGGTTTTCTCACAGAGTTTGGCGTCTATGTGCAAATTCCCTATAAGAGGTATGAGGAGGACGGCGTGCTTGCTTCATTGCGTAAAAATCCATGCTGGCTGGGGCCGGCAACGAGTGAATTGAAAGCAATTGTTGCAGCTCTGAGGCAGGAATTGAAAGAAAAGAAGCTTGGTTTTCAGGAGAAAATCCAACATATGTTGGCGGGATTTTTGATTGCCTGTGCTAGAAATTTTGAGTACGGACGGCCGCAGTTCAGAGGACGTCTGGGTTCAGGGCAGTCGGAAAGGGTTGGACAGGTGTATTCCCAGCTTATGCTGGATGAAATTTTTCTTTATGAATACCGGGACATTACACTGGATGCTCTTGCCAGACGGATGGGATTCAGCGTGCGGCAGACCCAGCGTTGGATTCGGAAGGTTTATGGCAAATCTTTTCAGGAAAAGAAACTGGAGGCGAGAATGTCTGCAGCGGCTATGATGCTGGTGAGCAGCGACCGGAAGATAACGGATATCAGTGAGCTGTTAGGATATTCGTCCATTGAACATTTTTCCAGCGCTTTTGCCAGATATTACGGTGTGTCTCCCAGGAAATACCGGAAACAAATGTGTAGTTAAAAGAACAAAAGAATGGAGGAAAAACATGAAAAAAATTTTGGATGAGTTTAAGGAGTTTATCAGTCGTGGCAATGTGTTGGATATGGCAGTCGGTATTATTATCGGTGGTGCTTTTACCAATGTGGTTTCTTCTCTGGTGAAGGATATTATTAATCCTTTTCTTGGCCTGTTTGGAGGGATGAATTTTGACCGACTCAGCTGGAATATCGTCGGAGATGTTACACTGAATTATGGAAGTTTTCTGACGACGATTCTGAATTTCCTGATTATGGCGTTTGTTGTATTTCTGATTGTAAAAGTGATGAATACGGTGAGTGACCGGTTTGCACGCAAGAAAGAAGAGGAAGATGTGGCTCCTACCACGAAAATCTGTCCTTTCTGCAAAAGTGAAATTGACATTGATGCCAGCCGTTGTCCACACTGTACTTCTGAACTGGAGAAGTAAATAAGTGTTTGTGCATATTTTTGTATTGAATCGCAGACACTAGACAAAAAGCTTGAAAAGGAGTGCGTGGTGTGAAAAAGGCATGTAAAGAGAAAGGAATGATACTGGCACCTTTAACCGGGGAGGTGTTGCCTCTCTGTGAGGTGCCGGATGATGTTTTTTCTGCGGGAATCCTGGGAGATGGCGTGGCAATACTTCCTGAGGATGGAAAAATATATAGTCCTGTAGATGGTGTGCTGGATTCTGTTGCGGATACCAAACATGCTTTTGGATTCCACGCAGAGGCCGGCTTTGATGTGCTGGTTCATGTGGGACTTGATACCGTGAATCTGAAAGGAGAGGGATTTACGGTTCATGTTCCCCAGGGCGAGTCGGTAAAGGCGGGAGACCTGGTGGCGGAAGTGGATTTGAAACTGCTGGAAGAGAAGCAGATTTCGCCGATTACCCCGGTGGTTCTCTGTGGTGGTGAGGAAGAAATCGCAGTAAGAATGTCCTGTGGTAAAGTAACAGCAGGTGAAAATGAGGTGCTTCGTCTGGCGGACAAAGAGGATGGGAACGGGCAGCCGGAGGAGCATCCCCAGACACAGGAAAAAACGAAGCAGAAAGAGCGGAAAGGAAACGGACGGATGCGAGGGTCCGGTTTTGATTTTCTGCAGAAACTGGGTAAGGTACTGATGGTCGTGATTGCCGTTATGCCGGCAGCAGGACTGATGATTAGTCTGGGAAAACTGGTGGCGATGGCAGGTGGTGATACCGGACTGGTTCTTACCATTGGTTCTGTTATGGAAAATATCGGATGGGCTGTTATCAATAATCTGCACATCCTTTTTGCTGTTGCCATCGGCGGCTCCTGGGCGAAGGAGCGGGCCGGAGGGGCATTCGCTGCTCTGCTGGCTTTTATTTTAATTAATAATATAACGGGGCAGATTTTCGGCGTGACCACGGAGATGCTTTCGGATGCCAACGCGGTAACCCATACATTATTTGGACAGGAAATTGCGGTAAAAGGATATTTTGTTAATGTACTTGGTGCCCCGGCGCTGAATATGGGTGTTTTTGTCGGCATCATTTCCGGTTTTGTGGGTGGCATCATTTACAATAAGTATTACAATTACAGGCGTCTGCCGGATGCTTTGTCCTTTTTTAATGGCAAACGTTTTGTACCTCTTGTGGTGATTTTCTGGTCGGTGATTCTTGCTCTTGTACTGGCTGTTGTCTGGCCGATGGTGCAGATGGGAATTAATGCGTTTGGTGTATGGATTGCCGGTTCTTCCCAGTCCTCCCCGGTACTTGCTCCTTTTGTTTACGGTACACTGGAGCGGCTTCTGCTCCCCTTTGGTCTGCATCATATGCTGACAATACCGATGAATTATACCTCCTTTGGAGGTACGTATGTCATTCAGACCGGGGTTAATGCCGGAACCTCGGTTTTTGGACAGGACCCCCTGTGGCTTGCCTGGGTCAATGATTTGATAAACTTTAAAAAGGCAGGAGATACGGCTGCTTATCAGAATCTTATGACTACGGTTACTCCGGCCCGATTCAAAGTGGGACAGATGATTGGAGCCACCGGTCTGCTTATGGGCGTTGCTCTGGCCATGTATCGCAGGGTGGATCCGGACAAACGAAAGCAGTACACGTCCATGTTTGTTTCCACTGCTTTGGCGGTATTTCTCACCGGGGTAACGGAACCCCTTGAGTTTATGTTTATGTTCTGCGCAATCCCTCTGTATATCGTTTATGCGATCTTGCAGGGACTGGCATTTGCCATGGCAGGAATTTTTGACTTGCGTTTGCACTCCTTTGGCAATCTGGAACTGGTGACGCGGGTACCCATGGCGTTACAGGCAGGTTTGAAATGGGATCTTGTGAATTTCATTCTCTGTGTCATTGCCTTTTTTGCTATCGGATATTTTGTGGCCTATTTTATGATTGGGAAATTCCGCTTTGCCACGCCGGGCCGCCTTGGCAATTATACAAGCGGTGATAAAGAAGAAGAGCAGAATTCCGGGGAAGCTAACAAGGGCGGTGGTGACAGCCAGCCGGAACGTATCATCGCACTGCTTGGAGGCAGGGAAAATATTGTACTTGTGGATGCCTGTATGACGAGGCTTCGTGTGACGGTGAAGGATGCCGGCAAAGTGGCTGGACAGGAACAGTGGAAGAAGGAAGGTGCCTTAAGTCTCCTTGTGAAGGGGGATGGGATTCAGGCAGTATATGGTCCGAAAGCAGATGTGTTGAAATCCGATATCAACGATATTTTATGATGCAGGTCAGTGAGGTGGGTGTAAATGAAATTATTCACGTTAAATACACACAGTCTGGCAGAGAAAGGGTATGCCGGCAAGAGAGAATCTTTTGTAAAAGGAATTTTGCAGCTGCAGCCGGATCTGATGGCTTTGCAGGAAGTGAACCAGTCCCGGTGTGAAAGGGAGATTGCTGTGCCGGAAAAAGGAATGGTACTGGGAGACGTGCCGCTGCGTTCGGACAATCATGCCTTTCGTGTAGCAGAGGAATTAGAGGCTCAGGGGGTATCCTATCACTGGATCTGGGTTCCCATTAAAGTTGGCTATGACCGGTATGATGAAGGTCTTGCCATATTTTCCCGGAATCCCATCGAACAGTGGGAGACCGTGCGAATCAGTGAAAGCGATTCCTATTATAATTTTCGTACCCGTTATGCACTGGGGGCTTGTGTGGGGGGAATCTGGTATTACAGTGTGCATACCGGACGCTGGCAGGATGGAGAAGAACAGTTTATCAGACAGTGGAGCCGGCTTACCGGTCATGTGGAGGGCAAGGAGAAAGTCTGGCTTCTGGGAGATTTTAACAGCCCTGCGGAAGAACCGGGAACCGGTTATGACCGGATGCGGAAATCCGGTTGGTATGATAGTTTCCTGATGGCGAGGAGACGGGGAGCGGGTATGACTGTTCCGCGAGAGATTGACGGCTGGCGGGATAAAGCGAGGGATGCCATGCGCATTGATTATATATGGAGCAATTACCCGGCGGAGATTCTTTGTTCCGAGACTTTTTTTGACGGGAAAAATGGGGTTGTGGTCTCCGATCATTATGGAATTCTGGTGGAGACAGCGCCCTGATATTCGCTTGTGGGGAGAACGTTTGGATGGAAGGAGAAATAGAAATGAACGAAATACTTTGCTCTACGGGAGCACTTATCGGCAAACCCAATGGAAGGAACTATTTTTTACTAAAAGATTTATTCAAGAGTCTCCATTGCGATGGTTTTGAATTTATGATGTACAGCAGCTGGTATGAGGAAGCGTGGGAACTGACAGCGGCTTTGCAGGATATGAAGTTACATATTCCGGTTATGCATTGTGAAAAGCATATCGGGGAGGCCATCAGCAGAAATGAAGAAGGGGATTTGTATGCAGCTTTGAATAAGTTTGAGGAAAATTGCAGAATTGCCAGAGAGATTGGTGCCAAAAAACTGGTAGTACATTTATGGGATGGTATTACCTCGGATCAGAATTTTGCCAACAATCTCCGTCTCTATGCGGAACTGTTGGCAATCACAAAGGAATATGGGATTGACCTTCTTGTGGAAAATGTTGTCTGCAACAAAGAGAATCCGATGAAACACTGGTGTGAGCTGGCAGAATGCTATCCTCAGATTCATTTTGTGTTTGATACGAAGATGGCGGCGTTCCATGAACAGATGCCGTTGATTTATGAAAAGGAGTACGAATGGCTGTGGACAGAGGATCATATCCGCCATCTGCATATCAATGATTATGGCGGCGGTTATATGGAGTGGGCGAAGTTGAAAACGCTGCCGATTGGTGACGGTCATATTGATTTTAAGAAATTTTTTGATTTTCTTGCAGAGAAAGAATACAAAGGTGATTTTACCGTGGAGGCCACTGCCTTTGACCGGGAAACGGGAGAGGTGGATACGGATATGCTGAATCGGTGCTTTGCTGCTATTCGGGAGGGCGTAAAACGCTGAAATATTGTGTTGTGACATATCCCTCTATATGTTAGAATAAAAGGAGCAACCGTGTTGCAGGGTGTGTTGACTTCATTTCGAAAGAAATGGAGGTGATGCCTATGAGAAATCAATTCGATTTTAAGGATATTATGACCTTTGGTCTGTTCCTTTTGGCATTGCTTACATTTGTGTTTGCATATTGTAAGTAATCGGACATAAGCAAAACCACCCTAAAACTTTGACCGGTTTGGGTGGCTATGCTACATCAAGTGGTCAACCCCCTCGTGGGCGGTTGCTTATTTGCATATAGTATAGCATTTATAATAAAAATTGTAAAGAGATTTAAATTGTATCGCTGCCGGAAGGGGGAGGTATAGTGTGGCATCCAGAGTGATTCATTATATCGTCGGACAAAAAGTTACAGAACGAATTCATTTACAGGACAGAGAGCGTTTTTTGTTTGGTAATCTGCTTCCGGATTGCGTGGATGGTCCGGCGGGACGCAAGGGAGCAAAAGCGAGTTCGCATTTCTGGGAAGTGGATAGCCTGAGAGAGGCAAGGGGACAGAACTGGCACTTGTTTTGGGACAAATATGAGAGTTATCGGAAGGACGAGCTCTATTTGGGATATATGTGCCATCTGGTGACGGATGCGATATGGCTCAGGAATGTTATTGTTCCTCTGAAGGAAGCAAATGGCGGTTGTCATTTTCACACAACGGAAATTTTGTATCGAGACTATCACCGTTTGAACGAGTTGTTAAAACAGGATTTTCCTGCCGAATTTCTTCCGATTAAATGGCTGGGAAATGAGATTGAGGAAGCAGATTCCGCTTTCTGGGAGATCTATTATCAAGGATTGCTTGATGAATGGCAGGAAGATACCGGGGTAGGAAAGGAAGATTTGGAATTGGTGGATTACGACCGGATATGTGATTTTATCCGGGAGGCAGTGAATGTTGCTGCTGAGGAAATTGAGGCGAAAAGGGAGAATCGACCGGGGAGAGATCCCGCCAGCTTTTATGCCCCGAACAGACTTTTTAATAGGGGATAGACAAACTTAAAACAAGGTATAATTCGCGGAGCCATGGTCATACTAGTATAAAATCACATTTTAATGGAGGTTGATTATGGCTGTAGCATTCGCTGAAAAAGGATTTTGTTTGGATTGCTTGAAAAAAACTTGGGATTGATGTAAAATATATTGGGATTGAGGAGGTGGATGTATGGATTATGAAAAAATAAAAAAGCAGGCAAACGATATTTTGTTAACTCAATCTGCAGAATGCACCTATATTGAATATAAAGCATCTTCAAAACAATTTGATAAGATATTAAAGACTTTATGTGCTTATGGAAATAACTACTATGATAATGATGTTCAGTATTTTTTTGTTGGTGTAGAAGAGATCAATGATGAAAAAAGTAAGGCGATTCCAAAGCTACCAATTAAAGGCATAGAAGAGGGGAGTCTTGAGAAATATAAAAATGAGATTAATGCTTTAAGACCATTTTTGTATCCAAATGTTGCGTTTGACATTATTACGAATCAGCTTAATGGTGCATTCTATTTACTTATTGTTGTTTTGCGGCAAACAGGTGGCCCTTTTATGGTAAGTGAGAAAGCTGAAAAGGATAAAAGGATTAAATTAAAAGCCGGAAGATATATACGAGTAGAATCAGATAGTAGGCTGGCAAGGGTTGATGAAGAATGTGATTTGCTGCGTAAGTTTGCTAATTTTCATTATTCATCGTTAACCAATGCAGATGCGAATATAGATGATTTAAGTGTAGATTACATCAACGAATATATTACAGGAACCAGTGATAGAGAAATCATGGAGGGGCTTAGTAAGATTCAAATGGCAAAATCTCTGCATTTAGTGGATAAGAATGATCCGACGGAGAAAAAGGTGAAGAATTTTGCTGTCTTAATGTTTGCAAATAAGCCGGAGGATTACGTTCCGTATGCGTATGTTGAACTTATTATTGATTTATTTGGAACAAAAAGAAAAATGGAGTCCAAATATTTTAGAGGACCAATATGGAAGCAGTATTATGCAGTAATAAGCTATATTAATGATAATTTTTTGAACACTTTAGTATTAAGAGAAGACGGAGAGGCTATCAATAGAAAAGTGTCAAACTTTCCATTTGTTGCTATTGAGGAACTTGTCGCAAATGCAATTGTTCATAATAACTATGAAAATGGTAAGCCAATACAGATATATATATCTGAAAAACAGATTAATATTGTGAATTATAACAAACCTTTACCGCCACTTAAGCTGAAGGATTTGAATGAACGAACATTTTTTAATGAGAGAGATACAGAGAATCCGGAGATTAGAGATATGTTTAAGGCATTAGGAATTATTGAATCTTTTGGTACCGGAATCGGAGAGGCAAAAAGAGCGCTTGAAAATAATGGTTCGCCTGAGTTGTTTTATAAAGTCTTTGATACAATGGATAATGTGACTTCTGTGGTGATTCCGGTTAGTGAAGAATATAAGATGATAAAAGCAGGAACCAAACCCAATAAAAAACTTGGGATTGAAGGTCAAACCCAAGATATTAAACAAAAAATATTAGGTTCCGGTTATACAAGAACAACAAAGCAGAACATCATCAGAATATATGATGAGGTGAGGACAGAGGTTTTTGGAAATTCTAGGATTGTTGAAGTACTAGGGTGTTCAGAAACCACTGCTACAAAGTATATCAATCGAATGTACGAGGAGCTGCGGATTACAGTAATGGTTGAAGGGGCAGGAAAAGGAAAGTATAAGTTTATTGTTTGATGTGTTACTCCAAACAGACTCTTCAACAGGAGTTTAGAAGACTTAAAACAAGGTATAATTTGCAGAACCATGGTCATACTAGTATAAAATCACATTTTAATGGAGGTTGATTATGGCTGTAGCATTCGCTGAAAGTGAAACGAAAAAGAATCTTATGAGGGCTTTTGCCGGAGAGAGCCAGGCGCGCAATCGTTATACCTTTGCGGCAGGGCAGGCAAAGGAGACGGGAATGTATGTAGTTGAGGTGCTGTTCCGGTATACGGCGGATCAGGAAAAGGAGCACGCCGAAGTGTTTTATAATCATCTCAAAGAAGCTGCTGGTGAAAATATTGTTGTGGATGGCGGTTATCCTGTCGATTTGGCAGACAATCTGGTGACCTTGCTTCGTAAGGCCCAACACAACGAATATGAGGAGCATGACCCGGTTTATAAAAAATTCGGGGATGTGGCAAAGGAAGAGGGATTCATGGAAGTTGCATCTTCTTTCTATCAGATTGCAGAGATTGAAAAGCTTCACGGAGACCGTTTTGGCAAAATGGCGGATCATCTGGAGAAGGGAACACTTTTTGTGTCTGATGTGAAAACCAAATGGATTTGCCTGAATTGCGGAAATGTGGTGGAGACCATGCAGGCACCGAAAAATTGTCCGGTTTGCCATCATGACCAGGGATATTTTATTCGTCTGGAGTTGTCACCTTTTGAAAATTAGGAAATCTGGTAGAGACCTTCTTTTCTCCACTTTTTTGGGGGAGAGGAGGTTTTTGCTTTTCACGATAAGTGGCGTAAAACGCTGAAAGAATTTGTTGCGACATGTGTCTGCGTATGTTAGAATGTAGAAGAGCAACCGTGTTGCAGGGTGTGTTGACCTCATTTCGAAAGAAATGGAGGTGATGCCTATGAAAAATCAATTTGATTTTAAGGATCTTATGACCTTTGGTCTATTCCTTTTGGCATTGCTTACATTCGTATTCTCGTTTTGTAAGTGAAGCAATACATAGACATAGCAAAACCACCCTAAAACTTTGACCGGTTGGGTGGTTTTACTACCAACATAAAGTCAACCCCCATGTGGGCGGTTGCTCTTTTTTCTATAGTATAGCATTGAGATGTGAAATTGTAAAGCTTTTTGTGATAAATGGCACAAATAATGAGGCATGGCGCTCCTTTACGCCCTGCCCTTTTCCGCTCCGCGTCAATGAGGCATGGCGCTCCTTTACGCCCTGCCCCCTCGGATTCTCCGAATCCTCGGTCACGGCTGTCGCCGTATAAAATAGGAGCCAAATATGAATTCTTATGTGAGCAAGCTCCCAACGAATTCACATTCGTCTCCTATTTTGCAGGGCTTGTAACTTCGTGCAAAAAACTCTTGCGATTTGGGGTTGGATATATTACAATGAATGTAATTGGGTATGCTTACAGAAAGGATGTGGCTAGATGCAGGAGTTCAATAATACACAATACTTTAAAGTGGAGGCAGAGAGAGATCTGGATGTAAGGGATGTCATTGCGTCCGTGTATTCTGCGCTGACTGAGAAGGGCTACAATCCGGTAAATCAGATTGTTGGATATCTGATGTCAGGTGATCCGACATACATCACCAGTCATAAGGGAGCGAGAAGTCTTATTATGCGCGCAGAGCGGGATGAGATTATCGAAGTTTTTTTGGAGGACTATATTAAAAACAATCTGAAGGAAGATTAGGTATTTGTTTTGAGAATCATGGGACTTGACTACGGTTCTGTGACTGTCGGCGTGGCAATCAGTGATTCCATGCTTTTGACAGCCCAGCCGGTTGAAGTTATAAAAAGAAAAAGTGAAAACAAATTACGACAGACTCTGGCACGTATTCAGGTACTGGCAGAGGAAAATGACGTAGGACGTATTGTACTCGGTTATCCGAAGAATATGAATAATTCCGAGGGTGAACGAGTCGAACGAACCAAAGAATTCATGGAAAAACTGATAGCCCGGACAGGTCTGGAGGTCGTGTTGTGGGACGAACGGCTCAGTACTGTTTCCGCTATGGACGTGCTAAAAGAGGGCGGAGTGCGCTCTGAACATCGAAAAACGTATGTAGACAAGATTGCAGCTTCCCTGATTTTACAGGGCTATCTGGATTCCATACGCAATTAGGAGGAAGTAAATGTCAGAAAATGGATTGATTACGCTTACAGCTGACGATGGCAGCGAGGAGGCTTTTTTTGTGTTGGAAAAAGCGGACATTGCCGGAGTATCCTATCTTCTTGTGACAGACTCGGTAGAGAACGAGGACGCAGATGCGTTGATTCTCAAGGAGACGGAAGAGGATGAAATGATAACGTACGAAGTGTTGGAAGATGAGAACGAACTAAAAATTATTTCCAAGTATTTTGAAGAACTATTGGAAGATGTAGAACTAAGACTAGAATAGAGAGGTGTAAAAAGTGAAGAAGAAAAAAACTGGGGAAGAGTTTGTAAAAGTAATTCCTCTGGGAGGTCTGGAACAAATCGGTATGAATATTACTGCGTTCGAGACCGAGGACAGTATTATTGTTGTAGATTGTGGATTGGCATTTCCGGAAGATGATATGTTAGGTGTTGATCTGGTAATTCCGGATATTACCTATTTGCAGGATAACAGAGACAAAGTAAAGGGATTCGTGATAACCCACGGTCACGAAGATCATATCGGTTCCCTGCCCTATGTACTGAAAGAGTTGAATGTACCGATATATGCAACCAAACTGACCATGGCAATTATTGAAAATAAACTGAAAGAGCACAACCTGTTGAACAACGTGAAGAGAAAAGTTGTGACCTACGGACAGTATATCAATCTGGGGGATTTCCGGATTGAGTTTATCCGAACCAATCACAGTATTGCAGATTCTGCGGCACTGGCCATTTATACACCGGCGGGTGTTATTGTGCATACCGGTGACTTTAAAGTGGATTACACACCGGTGTATGGTGATACCATTGACCTGGCCCGGTTCGGGGAACTGGGGAAAAAAGGTGTGCTGGCATTGATGTGTGACAGTACCAATGTGTTGAAGCCCGGCTTTACAGAGTCCGAACGGACAGTTGGTGCAACCTTTGATTCCATTTTTGAGGAAAATGCCAAGAACCGGATTATTGTAGCAACCTTCGCCTCCAATGTGGACCGCGTTCAGCAGATTATTAATTCTGCGAAGAAACAGAACCGCAAGGTGGTAATCGAAGGAAGAAGTATGGTAAATATTGTGAATACGGCAGTGGAGCTTGGTTATATTCAGGTGCCGGATAATATGATTATCAGTCTGGAGGAAATGAAAAACTATTCCGATGACCAGTTGGTACTCATTACCACGGGCAGCCAGGGGGAGGCAATGGCGGCACTTTCCCGCATTGCAGCCAGCATTCACCGCAAAATTGCAATTATGCCGGGGGATGTGGTTATTTTCAGTTCCCGCCCGATTCCCGGCAATGAGAAGTCCGTGTCGAAAGTGATGAATGAACTTTCCCAGAAGGGGGCGAAAGTAATTATTCAGGATACCCATGTGTCCGGACATGCCTGCGAGGAAGAGATTAAACTTATTTATTCTCTTGTAAAACCGAAATTTGCCATTCCGGTACACGGAGAATACAGACACCTTCAGGGACAGGCTGAGGTGGCCCAGAAAATGGGTGTTGAAAAGGACAATGTAAAAATTCTTCGTTCCGGAGATATTCTGGAACTCAAGGAGGATAGTGCCCGCATTGTTGGCAAGACAGTGGCTCAGGGAATCATGGTGGATGGACTGGGTATCGGAGATGTAGGAAATATCGTTCTCCGTGACAGACAACATCTTTCCGAAAATGGTTTGCTTGTGGTTGTGCTGACTTTGGAGAAGGGGTCCAATACGATTTTGGCAGGACCGGATATTGTATCCCGTGGTTTTGTCTATGTAAGAGAAGCTGAGAATCTCATGGACGAGTGCCGGGAGGTTGTCAATATTGCCCTGGACCGTTTGTATGACCGGGGAATTACCGACTGGGGGCGCATCAAGACAGAGATTAAGGATACGCTGAATGACTTCCTGTGGAAGAAAATGAAGAGAAATCCGGTTATTTTACCGATTATTATGGAGGTATAATCCATGCTAAAAGCCGTACGAACCATGCTCATCGTATTATTGAATATTGTATTCTATGGTCTTGTTGTGTTTGGGGGAGTACAGCTTTGTCGTGTGGGATATTCTTTCGCTTATGAAGCTGTCGGTGATACGTCGAGAGATTTACCACCGGGAGAGACAAAGACCTTTACCATTGCCGGCACAGACGGTGAATATGAGGTGGCGAAGAGACTTGCCAGTCAGGACTTGATTGGCAGTCAGAATGCATTTTACGTGCGGATGCAATTGATGAAAAACGATAATGCACATATGCAGGAGGGTATCTACACACTGAACAGTAGTATGACTTATGAAGAAATCATTCGTGTTATCTACGGTTTGTAAGAGCATAGAGCAGGAGATCCCATTATCCCCTTTCAGTGGAATGGGATTTCTTGCATTTTGGAGAGGAGATAAAGAGTAAGATGGATCAGGAACGGATGGAAGTCTTTCTGGGAAAATACAGGGAAACTCCCCCTGCATATATTGTGGAACTGGAACGGCAGGCTTTGGCGGATGAAGTGCCGGTAATCCGGCGCGGCACGAGGGATGTGCTGCGCTATCTCCTTCGCACCGGGCGGCCGGCGCAGGTGTTGGAAGTTGGCACGGCCATCGGTTATTCCGCCCTCTGTATGAAAGAATATCTGCCGGAGACTTCCCGCATTACAACCATTGAAAAGGTAGAAATGCGGCTTGTGGAAGCGAGAAAAAATCTGAAAAAGTTTGATTCGGAGGGGCGGATAGCCCTTCTGGAGGGGGATGCGGCAGATGTTTTGCGAAGCCTTGTGGAACAGGGAAAATATTATGATTTCATATTTATGGACGCAGCTAAGGGGCAGTATCTCAATTTTCTGCCGGATGTCCTGAAACTGTTATCAGAGGGGGGCACTTTGGTATCCGACAATATCCTGCACGAAGGAGATGTGCTGGAATCCCGTTATGCCGTAACCAGGCGTGACCGGACGATACATGGCCGCATGAGAGAGTATTTGCAGGTTCTTATGGATACGGAAGAACTGGAGACCATATGCCTGTCCATCGGGGATGGCATGACCATCAGTCGAAAAATGCAACCATTACGGAAGGGAGATATACATGGAGCAGAATAGAAGAAAAAAGCCGGAAATACTGGCTCCGGCAAGTAGTTTGGAAGTGTTGAAGACCGCCGTCTATTATGGAGCGGATGCCATATACATTGGAGGCGAGATGTACGGACTCCGCGCCAAGGCGAAGAATTTTTCTGCCGAAGACATGAAAGCCGGTATTGAGTTTGCCCATGAACATGGGAAAAAAATTTATGTGACGGCCAACATTACCGCCCATGACCGGGATTTGGCCGGAGTGGAAGAATATTTTGGCGAGCTAAAGGAAATGTCGC
>JALENH010000138.1 GCA_022767895.1 Eubacterium sp. | reverse complement strand
CTTATCTTTAGGAGAACGGCCGGTGTAAATACCAGTCATAACATTGACAGCACCAAGTTCTGTCTCCTGTCCTACTTCATAGCCCTCCAGTCCTGCTTTTGTCTCTTCTTCAAACAGAGTTTCATAGGAAGGGTTGTGAACGATCTCTGTAGTTCCGGTAATTCCATACTTACTCAAATCAATATTACTCATTGTGTATAAACCTCTTTTCTTTCTGCAAAATTAACTATAATAGTCAACCTTATTATAGTTGCCTGAATAAAAAAAGTAAAGAAAATATTTTTCTGTTAACATTTTTTTTACAAATTAGTTGAAATAATCATATAAGTCGCCCCAGCTGCTTTTGAGAGCGCTGAAAGAATGGTTGAAACCAAAAACATCCACCGGACTAATTACATTAAAAAGTGCTGCGGCTGTCACAAACAAAATGAACAGTACAACATATGTGCTTGTTACAACGAGAAACGCACGGTTTGTATTCAGCTTATAGGTTTCCTGCACAGCGAGAATGGTCAGAAAAGCAGCAATGATCTCGCCAAGGAGGAAGAAAAACGCACCGAGCTCTGCGCTTGCCATTCCCAAAAGCAGTCCAATCAGTGTCAGTGGCAGACAGATAAAGCAGCGGATGGATGCGGTAGCAAGTGCCGATTTGAGAGAAACGTCTCCTTTTGTTGCCTTTCCGATGCCAAGGTACATACCCATAGCTGCTGCAGAAAATGCAAGCGAGGACAGGAACGTAAAGAAGAATGCCGACAAAAGGAATCCGCCGTCATCCATGCTAAGTCCAACACCGAAGTTTGTCAGGGAATAACAGCCGGTGAACAGTGCCTGTGCAGCAATCAGAATCAGGGCAGGAAGCCAGCTGTCTTTCTGTGCAAGAGCAGATGCTGCCTGAGTCGGATTGGTCCAGATTTTCTTCAAAGCAGTCAGCAAATTATTGAAACCGTTTTTGATTTCAATGGAAGTCTGACTCGGAACGGCAGGCTGTGGTGGTACCTGCTGATAAATCGGTTGAGGAGCCGGCTGAGGTATTGGTTGGGGTGTTGGCTGAGGTATTGGTTGAGGTGTTGGCTGAGGTATTGGTTGAGGAGCCGGCTGAGGTGTTGGCTGAGGAGCCGGTTGAGGGGCAGCCTGAGGAGCTGCCTGCTGTGTGCAGTTACAAATTTCGCCTTCTTGGAGCGGACGTCCGCATTGTGTACAAAAATTACCCATTATTTCCTCCATTCTACTGTTGTACAGTATGTTTAAGATATATTATAAGTTTAATATAGCATTAAATAGTGCTTGATTCAAGTTTTTTCTGCCAACCAGGCGGTGATGGAATGACGCAAAACCGAATAGGGAGCAGGTCCGGCATCCAACAGCCAGGTGTGAAACAATTTGTCGGTATAAGCATTGCCGGCAGCTTTTTCAAAGTCCTTTTTAAGCTTCTGAATTTCCAGATATCCCACGGTGTAGGGGAGATAGCTGCCGGGGGAGTCGATGATATTCTGATATATGCTGTTGATGCTGGCGTCTGCGTAAATGCCGTGAGCCTGCAAAAAGGTACGCAGTTGTTCGTTACTCCAGTGTTTGTAATGAATTCCCAAATCACAGAGTGCATAAATGCAGTGGGTGGAAACGGCATTATTTTGTAAAATCAACGTTTCTTTTTCGGGTGCACCCAGGTATCGATAAGAGTAAATTTCTACGTAGGTGGCGTAGCCCTCGGTATAGCCGGGGAAATTCAGTGCATACCGGAGAGGACGCAGATTTTTCTGACGTATATAACAGTTCTGGTAAAGGTGGCCTGGATAGCCTTCATGAGCCAGTGTGTTGAACAGGCTGCTGTGGCTGTACCGGGATGAGCCGTTGATGTAAATGACATTGGCGGTCTGTTCATCAATAGGGGGAGTGAGGTAGAAGGCGGGACTCAGAAAATCCTCCAGTGAAGAGTCGACATAACGGATGTGGCAGGTCTGACTGGCGAGATCCGGAAAGTCTTCTGCCATCTTTTTTCGCAGTGTCAGAAGGGTCTGTTTGGAGTCGGTGTAATGGGAGGTATATTTTTCGCAGGAAATAAAGGCAGAAGGGTCTTTGGCGGCAATGGAAAAAAGCTCTTGTTCGGCAGCGGCCAGGGCGTTCGTCAGCTCAATATCCAGTTGTTCCGGGGACAAATCGGTTCCGGTTTTTTGTCTCAGGAGAAGGGCGTAATAATCCGTTCCCTTTGGATAAGAAGCGAGGGCACCATCTTCCGGGGCGGCAGAGACCAGTTTTTGCAAGTCGGCAATCAGAGATTGATAGGCAGGGAGAAAATAG
>JALENH010000131.1 GCA_022767895.1 Eubacterium sp. | reverse complement strand
TGGAAGTGATATCCACATAAGACAGGGAGGTATTGCGGTTGGTACTGTCCGGCTCCAGATAACGGCCCAGCCGCTCTTCCTTGCTCTTGGTAAAGGTATCCTTGTGAAACTGTTCCGCAAATGCCAGCTTTTTATCCAGATTACTTTCATCCAGATAAAATTTCAGACGGGTATAATAGTGAATCGTTTTTCCCTGATCGGAAGTTGCCTTTATATCCAAAATATACTCTGTGCTGGTCTTGAAACTGTAATCGAAGGTAATATTTACCTTTCGCTGCTTCTCTCCGATGGCGTTCACTGCACCCGTGCCATAAACTTCACCACTTTCCTTGTCTATGATGCTGTACTCCAAATTGATGAGACGACTTCTGGCATTGCTGATGAGCAGCGTAATCTGCTTCCCGGAATCCAGTGGTGTCACCGATTCTCTCACAATATTGGATTCCAAAGGCGCACTGTAACCGTACAAGGTATTGATTGTATGCCCTTGCGTTTGAATCTGCATATAAGGATAGCTTTCTTCCACCATCTCCACCGTGGCTCCCTGCTCGTCCATATCCGACTCCATGTTTTTTCCAAATAGAAACAGCGCCCCCACAAAAATGAAAATAAGTGCCACTGCCTGATATATATATTTAACCATTTTACTTCCTCATTTCATTTCTAATTTTTCTTCTCCTTACAGTGTAACGGCTTTCGTCAAAAAGTGCAAGATATACACACAAATTTTCTACCAACATATATTAGTTAATAAAACACAGGAGCCCCAAACTATGAGCCATTATGATGATAGAGAATTCTTTCTTCCCAGCTATCCTCCGGCATCCGGCAGAGTCAAGCTGTGGGAACTGGAAGCAGATAACACATATCTCAAATATTTATACCCCAAAATCACCAGACAAATCAGTGAATTCGTAGAAGAAGAATGTGACAAAATGGAATATGAAGGAAGCCTCATGTTCGATGTCTTTCCTGACAAGGTTGCACTACAGCTCATGGCCGCCGGCATTACAAAAGAGTTTACAGAAAAAAACCCCGATGCCTATCCGGGTGAAAGAAAACTTCTCCGGGATATGATCGAGGTTGTATTATTTCACGAAATTATGTACCGTCGAAATCGCTATCGCAATCACAAACGACTCTATCTCTGATAAACATTTATGACCTAAAAGCTAATTTTTCAAACTCCGGTACAGGCATTGGCTTAGCAAAGACATATCCTTGAATCAGGTCACAATGCATTTCTTTCAGGAATTCCACCTGCTCTCTCTCTTCAACGCCTTCGGATATGGTATGTAGATCCAGTGCCTGTGCCAGCTGGATAACACTTTGGACAATATCCTTGCCACGTTCATCATTATCGCCGCTCTCAAAGAATACGCGGTCCAGTTTCAACGCATCCACCTTGACATCCTTCAGCATATTAAGGGAAGAATATCCACTTCCGAAATCATCGATGGAACAGGACAGGCCTGCGTCATGAATCTGCTGCACAAGCACACTAAGGGATTCCATATCGTTGAAAAACAGAGATTCCGTCAACTCAATCTCGATTGACCTCGGTGGAACATCGTATTTTTTCAATACATATTCGTAGTAATCAAAGAAATTCGGTATCTCGAAATGACTTCTGGAAAGATTTACGGATACCGGTATGATTGGATGCCCCTCTTTATTCCAACGCTCAACCAGCTTGCAGACTTCTTCAAACATATACAAATCCAGTTCTACAATAAATCCGTTGGATTCAAACAACGGAATAAACTCATTGGGATAAATCATTCCCTCTTCAGGATCAATCCAACGAACCAATGCCTCAGCACCGGCAATGGATTCTCCCTCCAATTCATACTTCGGCTGCAGGAACGGAACGAAATGCCCCTGTTCCAAGGCGTTATGCATCTTCATCTCCAGTGCCTTATCACGCCCCAGACGCTGACTTTCTTTGACATCATAAATTCCCATCGGAACAAGATGAGAAGGAGAAATCTTCTTCCGTGCCAGATTGGCATGCTCCAGCATGACACTGATATTGGTCTCATCCTCTTCTACAACATAGACACCAAAGTATAAAATAATTCCATAGCTGTTGCCCTGTTCATCCGTCAGCTCCGACAGCTGTTTGCTGATTCGGTACAGACGCTGATCCAGTTTCGGCAAAGAATGGTACCGCATTAAAACCCCAAAATTATCTGCCATGATTCTGCCGGAGACCTCATCCCACCGCAACTCATCGTCAATAATTTTATGAATCTGACGGAGTATCTGATCTCCCACATCATTGCCATAGGTCTCATTAATCAGTTTAAAGCGGTCAATATTGGCATACACAACAACATAACTTCCATCGCCTTTTAATAAGTCTTTGGCAATCCGTTCAAACTCTTTCTTATTTTTGCCGCCAGTTACATCATCACGACCATACTGCTTATATAACAACTGATACTTGATCACCAGCATCACAAGCACAAAAAGGGACACTCCCGCTGCCAACATGAATTTTGAAAATGTTGTTTGAAGTTCATCCATCACAAAATAAGTAAGAACAAAGAGTGCAACTGCAGTGATGACATCCCAGATTAACATCATGCTAATGTTTTTCAACTGTGAAATAATCTGCTTCACTTTGCACGCCCCCTTTGTCGATTAGTATATTAATTATAACTTATTTCTTATAAAAAAACAACTAGACAATTCAAAATCAGGAAGAAAATTCCACCTTCCGATTGGTCCTTTCCGTCTTGACCACAAGATATGGTGTACTCTTCTTCTGACTCACCACCTGATCGTCTTCCGGCCCTACTAAACTTGTCTCAAAACATATACCTTCACCCTTCTCGTACAAACCTAAAACCCGAATAGAAAAGCCATTCGTCTCCTGCTCCCCATACCCTACTGCCAGATAGCAATAAGCACCATCATCATAGGTCATTTGAAAAGGATTTATCTTTTTCTTATTGATTTCACTCAGGAAATCAGCCGGACAATCCGCCGTTGGCACAACGGTGTAATCGAGTTCCTTGCCCCGGACACTCTTCTCCTCTGCGCCACATCCGGTCAGGGAACAGGCAAATACCAGTAAAATGGCAGCGAACGTTAGAAGTCTCTTCCATACTACATGAAACACACAATCTCCATTCCAGAGCGTATCAAACGCTCTTACTTTTTCTTATTACAGTGTATGTCTCTTCGCCACCGTTATGCCAATGGTTTCCTTGATTCTATCAGTCATCCAGCTTGATTCCTGCCAAAAGTCCTGCCAATGACGTGGTAGCCTCCTCGTCGTGATATTCGATGGATTCCTTCTCTTCCTCCACTTCAGGTGCTATATCCTCTACTGCCTTCATGCTGAGCCGGATTTTTCCTTCTTCCACATCGAGAACCTTCACTTTCACCGTCTGCCCCAGCTTGACAACTTCATTGGGAGATTTGAGAAATTTATTGCAAATCTGGGAAATATGCACCAGACCGGTCAGTCCATCCCCAATATTGACAAAGCATCCATAGGACTCAATCCGGTCAATCACTCCCTCTGTGACAAAGCCTTTCTGCAGAGCATTCAATTTCTTCTCATGTTCTTTTGCTGCTTTCTCCTTCGCCACCTCTTTGGCAGAGAGAACCAGCTTATTTTTCTCCGGATCAGCGGTAATTACAATTACATCCAGTGTTTCACCCACAAACGAATCCACGTCTTCCACATATTCCAGGGCAAGCTGGGATGCCGGAATAAATCCGCGAAGGCCCTCCAGAAATGCCACAACACCGGCATTGACGCTGGTCAGCACTTTCACGGTGAAAATACGGCGTTCCTCCATGGCCTCAGTCATTTTCTGCCATGCTTCATCCACTCTCGCTTCCTTGAGCGACAAAAGCACCCGACCCTGACCGTCATCACTGTCCAGCACCACAGCAGTCAATGTATCACCGGTGCGGATTTCGTCCATGGCATGAAAGGACGGATCATCGCTGTACTCGCCCGCAGGAATTACCCCCTGGGAAAAGCTGTTGAGGTCAAGGATGACTTCCTCTTCCTCCACGCTCACAACGGTTCCCGTTACTTTATCACCTTCACGGAATTTCCGGAAAGAAGCATTTATCTGCTCCTCATAGTCTGCCATCGTCTCCTGTGTATTCATTTCTTCACTCATTGATTATTACCTCTCTTTCGATTTATTTAATTCATCCGATAATGCGGCAAATTGCTGCAAGCTCAGCTTTTCTCCCCGCACCGTCGGGGAAATCCCTATGGTTTCCAATGCTTCTGCTACCTGCTCTTTCGTAAAGGAAAGCTCGGGGCTGTTGGCAATTCCATTCTGAAGCGTCTTGCGTCGCTGGTTGAAAGATGCCCGAATCAGTCGGAACATCAGCTTTTCATCCTGCACCTCCACCGGCGTCCGCGCCAGACAATCCAGCCGAATTACCGCACTTCCTACATTCGGCCTCGGCATAAAGCAGTTCGGTGGAACATTGGCTGCCAGATACGGTTTCGCATAATACTGCACGGCAAGGGAAAGAGCCCCATACTCCTTTGTCCCCGGGTCTGCCTTCATCCGGTCCGCCACCTCTTTCTGCACCATGACCGTAACATTGGCCAGGGGCACGCGGCTTTCAAACAACTCCATAATAATCGGTGTCGTAATATAATAGGGAAGATTCGCCACTACTTTGATGGGTTTCCCCCCGTTGTACCGATCCGCAATGGCCCGGATATCCTGCTTCAAAATATCGCCGTGGAGAACCTCCACATTGTCATACTCTGCCAGCGTTTCCTGAAGAATCGGTATCAGGTGGCTGTCAATCTCCACCGCCAGAACCTGTCTGGCATGTTCACAGAGATACTGAGTCATGGTGCCAATCCCCGGCCCAATCTCCAGCACAAAATCATCCTCTGTTACCTCGGCTGCCTCTACAATTTTTTCCAGCACCCGGGGATCAATCAGAAAATTCTGTCCAAATTTTTTTTGAAAATGAAAATCATGTTTTTGCAGAACCTGTATGGTCTCCTGCGGATTTCCCAGTTTTGCCAATATCATTCTCCCTTCGTTTTATCCTGCTTTTGTTTTATTCCGCCTTCGTTCTATTCTGCCAACCGGTACAACCGGAGAGCATTCTCCGTGGTTACCCGTATCACTTCTTCGACGGAAATTCCTTTCAGCTCCCCAATCTTCTCTGCCACATGAATCAGCTGGGAAGAATCATTGCGTTTGCCCCGGTTCGGTTCCGGCGCCATATAAGGACAGTCCGTCTCAAGAACAATCCGGGAAAGCGGAATGATTTCCACTGTCCTCTTCAGCTTTTTGGCGTTTTTAAATGTCACAACACCACCAACACCAATATAAAATCCCATCTTCACATATTCTTCTGCCATCTCCGGCGAATAGGAGTAACAGTGGATAACACCGCCGCACTCATAGGCTTTTGTCTCTTTTATAATCGCCATGGTCTCTGCTGCCGCATCCCGGCTGTGAACAATGATGGGAAGATTCGTTTCTTTTGCCAGTTCAATTTGTCGTAGGAACCATTTTCTCTGTATCTCCGGTGTCGGCTCCGGCCAGTGGTAATCCAGCCCGATTTCTCCGATTGCCACTACTTTTTTCTGCTTGGCATGCCCTAAAATCCATTCCATGTCCGCCTCTGTGAGTCCTTCCGTATCACTGGGATGCACCCCCAGTGCCGCATAGACAAACTCATATTGCTCCGCCAACGCAAGGGCAATACGGCTGCTCGGCATATCCGCTCCCACATTGACTATGTTGCCAATGCCTTTCGCCCGCAGTCCCGCCAGCAATTCGTGACGGTCTTCCCCAAAGGCTTTGTCGTCGTAATGGCTGTGAGTATCAAAAATTAGTTTGGTATCCGTCATAGTTACCTGCCTCCGTTTGTGTGATTTGGGAAAAGGTCCGTAAACTATCCTTTTCCTTGCGTTGGCTCCTGTCTGCACGGTAAAGATACGGACCAAATTGGCTGTGTTTTCAAATTGGTACGTAAATTTTAGAGCCGCTACGTTGATTTACGGACTAGATTATTTAACTTTAGTCACT
>JALENH010000133.1 GCA_022767895.1 Eubacterium sp. | reverse complement strand
ACTCTCGTAGTCAGGTCCGACAACTTCTTCAGATTTTTTTTTCAACCAGTCAACCTGCATCGTTAACTGGCCAACCTTTTTGGCATACTCGGCTTTCTCTTTTCGTTCTTCCGCAAGCTTTTCGCGGAGATTGTCCTCTCGCTTATTATCAAATGCAAGAGAGGCATTAGCAAGGAATTCCTTCTTCCAATTGCGAAGGAGATTTGGTTGGATGTCGTTCTCAACGGCTAGAACATTTAATTCTTTCTCGCCTTTGAGTAACTGGAGAACCAGGTTTGTTTTAAATTCAGCACTGAAATTTCTTCTTGATCTGGACATAATAAGTACCTTCTTTCGGTTGGTTTGATTATAGTATATCAGATTCATTAAGAAATGTCTTTGTCAGTGTCTTAATTTATGAGACCATTATAGCCAGAATTCGTCTGGTTTTTCGAACGATATCATCTTGCATTGTGAACTGAATTTTTCTCATGTCAAGATAAACACTTTTTATTCTTCCACCATCTCTCCCATATAGTAGAATCCCCGGCTCTCCAACAGTTTCACCTGCACAATCTGACCAATCCGGCTTTTATCACCCGGGCAGTGCACCACGGCATTATTTGAGAGGCGTCCTGTAATAAGAGAAGAATCCTGAGCATTTACTTCCTCTAGCAGCACCGACACCGTCTCACCCACACGACTGTCTGTTATTTCTGCCGAAATCCCCTGAATCTCATGAAGAAGTCTATTAAACCGCTCCTTCACCACCTCCTCCGGCACCTGATTCTCCATGGCTGCTGCCGGGGTGCCTGTTCGTCTGGAATAGATAAATGTATAGGCACTGTCAAAACGAACCTGCCGCACCACATCCAGGGTATCCGCAAAATCTCCTTCCGTCTCTCCCGGAAATCCCACAATAATATCCGTGGTCAGGGAAATATCCGGCAATTTCCTCCGAATCCGAGCCACCAAATCAAGATAAGACTCCTTCGTATATTTACGGTTCATTTTTTTCAAAATCTCACTACTTCCTGACTGAAGGGGCAGATGAAGATGGGCACATACCTTGTCGCAGTCCGCCATGGCTTCTATCAGTTCATCAGACAAATCCTTCGGATGAGACGTCATAAACCGGATTCGTTCCAGCCCTTCAATTTCATTGACCTGACGCAGTAAACGGGCAAAAGACACCGGCTTTTCCAGTGTCTTTCCATAAGAATTTACATTCTGCCCCAGAAGCATAACTTCTACCACACCGTCTGCCACAAGCCCACGAATCTCTGCCAGAATATCCTCCGGTTCCCGGCTTCTCTCACGCCCCCTCACATAGGGAACGATGCAGTAACTGCAGAAATTATTGCAACCATACATAATATTCACACCGGTTTTGAAGGAATATTTGCGTTTGCCGGGAAGGTCTTCTACAATTTCCTTCGCCTCATCCCACACATCCATTACCCGGCGTTCCGACTCAATCTGGGTATACAAAAATTCTGCCAGCTTATAAATGTTGTGGGTACCAAATACAAGGTCCACAAAAGGATAACTTTTTCGAATCCGTTCCACCTCGTCCGGCTCCTGCATCATGCATCCACAGAGGGCAATCTTCATATGAGAATTTTTCTTCTTGTGGTTTTTTAAATACCCCAGACGGCCATATATTTTAAGATTCGCATTCTCCCGCACGGTACAGGTATTGTACAATACGAAATCTGCCACCGGCTCCTCCACCTCTTCATAGCCGATATATGCGAGAATCGCTGTCATTTTCTCTGAATCTTTCGCATTCATCTGACAGCCGAGCGTCTGGATGGACATGGTCAGTGGATGTCCTGTCCGCTTTGTTTCCTCCTTTGCCCATTCCCGGCATTTTTTCATAAAATAATACTGTCTTTCCGGTTCGGACTGGGGAGCTTCTCCCTCCAGGGATACCGCTTCCAGACGTTCATAATCAAACATACTTTTTCTCCTTTATTCCTGTTTTTTTCCAAAGGTGACTTCTAATGTTTTCTCCTGGTATTCACCGCCGGAAGCCACCTGCACCGTCAGTGTTCCTTTCTCTCCGGCCTCGCACTGGGATAACCGTTCCTGCAACTGTTCCAGTGTTTTTACCGTTTTGCCATTCAGTTCCGTAATGATGTATCCAGCCTTCAGCCCTGCACGCTCCGCCGGTGAATTTTCAGAAACTTCCGAGACATAAATTCCCTCCGGGAATCCGTACGCCCCGGAATACTCACTGGTCACATCCCGGCCTGTAATACCGAGATAAGCCTGATCTTTCTCCGCGATTTCTTTCTGGTTCATCAAATCTTCCAGAATCGGCTCTGCTGTCGCCATCGGAATGGCAAATCCCATGCCCTCAATCTCTTCTGAGGCAAATTTGGCTGAATTAATGGCAATCACTTCTCCCCGGCTGTTCACCAAGGCACCGCCACTGTTGCCCGGATTGATTGCCGCATCCGTCTGAAACAATTTTACACTGGCACTATCTTCTTCGTTAATTTCACGATCCTTCGCACTAATGTAACCAACCGTTACACTTGTGCCATATCCCAGCGCATTTCCGATGGCGATTGCCTGCTCGCCTACCTTTGTCTTGCTGCTGTCACCAATAACGGCAATTTTTACATTTTTCTTTGTGTCGGCAGACAACTTACTCATGTCCACTTCTACAACGGCAAGGTCTGTGGAAGAATCCGTTCCTTTTACTGTTGCCTCTGCGGTGGACTTATCATTGAAAATGATTTTTACATCTGTGGCTCCCTCCACCACATGGTTGTTGGTGGCAATGTACATCTTCCCATCTTTCTCTGCCACGATGATACCGGATGCACTTCCGGATTCCTCACTGGTTCTCGGACCAAACGGAGCATTGCTTGTGGTCTGTGCCGTTACATCAATAGCAACAATGGAGGGAAGAACCTGCTCTGCTACAGTGGATACATCGCTTGTTCCCGAGTCCTGACCGGTGCTGACGCCGGTGGTAGTTAATTTCACGGATGTATCATTTTCCTTCTGCTGTTCGTTTTGTGTTGTTCCTATATGCTGGCTCACCAGTTCTACTCCCTGGAAAGCCGACCCTGCTGCCGTGCCAAACAAAACGGCGGCGGCAAGTATTTTTGCAAATTTTTTCATAACCTTTACACATCCTTTCGTTTTTGATGGTCTCATCATAACGAAAAAATGTGTGCTGTTTTTGTTTCCTTTTTGAATGAATTGTGTGGATTATTTGAAGAAACTGTGTTCACGCTTCAAAATTCCCAAGAACTCTCATAAAGGCAGCTTCTTCCTTCACACCTCGCAGGGCATTCTGTACGGAAGCCTCATCGAGATTTCCCTCTATATCCACAAAGAAACGATATTCCCAATTCTTTCCGGGAATTGGTCTGGACTCAATCTGGGTCATGTTGAGGTCGTTATACAAGAAATGAGACAAAATCCGGTACAACGAACCACTTTGGTGTGGCAGTTCAATGCATAATGCCAGCTTATTGCTTTTTTCTGTATAAACTTCCTTTTGCCCGATGATGATAAAACGGGTACAGTTGTTTTTCTCCTGCTGAATACTGTCTGCCACAATCTCCAGTCCATACTCCCTGGCTGCCCGCCGACTGGCAATCGCCGCCTGGGTATGGTCATTATCCTCTGACACCTTTCTGGCTGCCGCTGCTGTTGAACCGTATTCCACCCCTTCATAGGCTGGATTTTCATTCATAAAATCACGGCTCTGCAGTAACCCCTGGGGATGAGAAAATACCGTTTTAATTTCTTCCAGTTTTGTTCCCGGTAAGGCAAGCAGACACTGATCGATTTTCATCACATACTGACCCACAATAGCATTTTTATAATTTAGCAAAAGGTCGTAATTCGCACTGATGCCGCCAGTGGAAGAATTCTCAATGGGCAAAACACCATAATCCGCCTCACCCTTTTCCACCGCTTCCATCACTCCCTGAAAGCTCTGGCAGCTGATTCCCTCTACAGCAGATCCAAAAACATCCTCCATCGCCTGCTGAGTATGAGTTCCCGGCACACCAAAGTAATACACCTTCACATTCTCTTTTTGAAATGCCTCCGGTACCTTTTTAAAATCCGTCACATCATCGGTATGGGGAAGCACACCATACTGATACTTCCGGCTGATGGACATAATCTGGCTGAATAGTTCCCTCACTGCCCTCTCATTGAATTCACCATGGGAAAGAGCTCCAAGCCGCTCTAACTTTTCTTCTTCCCGCTGTTTGTCAAACACAGCCTTGCCAGTCTCAATTTTGTATTTTGCCACTTCATTGGCAACCTGCATTCGCTTTTCAAACAGCTCCACAATCTGACTGTCAATGTCGTCAATCTGCTTTCTTGAAACGGATAAATCTATCATTGTCCATCATCCTCCAAATCTTCTAACATCTCCTGCACACGTCGTCCCAGAACCGGATGCATGGCCCACGGTGCAATCTGAGCCAACGGCTCCAGCACAAATCTCCGCTTATGCATCTCCCGGTGAGGAATTGTCAGCTTTTCGTTTTGTATGGTGTCCCGGCCAAACAGTAAAATGTCCAGGTCTATGGTCCGCGGTCCCCAGTGAACCGTGCGCTCCCGTTTTCCTTCTTCTTCAATCTGCTGGCAGATCTGAAGCAGTCCTTCCGGTCCCGCAATTGTCTGAAGTTCCACAGCCGCATTGAGAAAAGTGGGCTGTTCAGTATAGCCATAAGGTTCTGTCTCTATGATATCCGACACTCTCACATGACGGATTTCCTGTCTTCGTCTCAGGGCATCCAGAGCAGTCTGCAAATGTGCCTCCCGGTCTCCCAGATTGGAGCCAATGGATAAATAGGCTGTCTGCCACCCTCTCTCGATGCACACACTTACTGTATCCAGAGGAAGAAGAATTGGCGCCCAGGGTTTCTTAATCTCCACCTTCACCCGTTCCACAAGAGAAAAGGTAAGAAGAATCTGTCTGGCCAGCTGCTCTGCCGCAGCCTCGATAAGCTGATAGTTTTTCTTCTCCATCTCCTGTTTGACGAAATGAGCCACCTCAGCATAATTGATGGATTGCGACAAATCATCGGTCTCCCCCGCCGGTCTGGTATCCATGTAGAGATCAAGAGATACTAAAAACTTCTGTCCTAACACATTTTCCTCTTTAAACACTCCGTGATGACAGTAAATTTCCAAATCCCGAATTCGTATTGCATCCATGTTACCGCTCCCTTCTGATGGCATCCGTCATACGCAGGGCCCGGACATTTTTTTCCACATCATGAACCCGGATGTATTCACAACCCTTCATAGCTCCAATCACGCTGGTGGCTATGGTTCCTTCCTCTCTTTCTTCCACCGGCAAATCCAGCGTCAGACCAATAACACTTTTCCGAGAAGCTCCCAAAAGGACCGGATATCCCATGGCAACAATCTCCTCCAGATGATTCATCACAGTGAGATTCTGCTCCCTTGTCTTGCCAAATCCCACACCGGGATCTAACATGATTTTATCTTTTTTTACTCCATATTTTTCTGCTATGGAAAGAGAAATCTGAAGTTCCTCTTTCACCTCTTCCATAAAATTGGTATATTCCGTATTGTCTCTGTTGTGCATCAGGCAAACTGCAACATCATAGCGTGCTGCCAGTTCGGCACACCGCTCATCATAACGAAATCCCCAGATATCATTGAGGAGGTCCGCTCCTGCCATGAGAGCCGCTTCTGCCACGGCACTTTTATACGTGTCAATGGATACCGGCACATCATATCTCCTTTTCAATTCCTCAATCACCGGAACCACCCGCCGTATTTCTTCCTCCTCACCAATCTGAACATGTCCCGGTCTTGTGGACTCTCCCCCCACATCCAGAATATCGACACCCTCAGCAATCATTTTTTCTGCCTGTGCCAGTGCACGGTCCAAATCATTATATCTGCCGCCATCGGAAAAAGAATCCGGTGTCACATTTAAAATTCCCATGACATATGTTCTCTCTCCCGAGGGAAACTCTCGATTTCCTATCTTCATACTATCTAACCTCTCAATCCATCATCTGCAAAAACACTTGCTGCAAATTGGCATCTTCTTCAAATTTCCCCTTTGCCACATATGTCGTTGTTTTCGTTCCCGGCTTCTGCACACCGCGCATGGTCATGCACATATGCTCTGCCTCAATCATCACCATAACCCCTTTCGGATTCAGGTACTCCATGATAGCGGACGCAACCTGCTCCGTCAGCTGCTCCTGAATTTGGGCGCGTCTGGCGTAGACCTCCACCGTGCGGGCAAGCTTACTCAGCCCCACCACTTTACCATCGGGTATATAACCAATATGAACTTTTCCATAAAAAGGAAGCAGATGATGTTCACACACGGAGTAGAACGGAATCCCTTTTTCAATGACCATATTACCTGTATCTGCATGAAATGTCCGGGTCAGATACTTGGCAGCATCCTCCTGATATCCCCCAAAAAGCTCATCACACATATGGGCAATCCGCTTTGGCGTTTCCTGCAATCCTTCTCTGGAAGGGTCTTCTCCGATTCCTTCTAAAAAAAGTCTGACTGCCTGCTCTATTTTTTCATAATCCATCTTGGCACCTCTCTATCGTACTTACTGCATAACTCATTCCATTGTATCATACTCAAAGGCACTTTAACAAGACCGTGAAAAGAATAATTTTCAAAGAATATCCGCAAATTTTCCGCCGGTGACTTTGATCAGGTCTTCGGGAGCCAGAAGTATCTGGGACCCCAGTCTTCCACCGCTGACGATGATCTGGTCAAAATTCTTTGCGGATTCATGCACCACGGTATCGTACTGCTTTTTCATTCCAATGGGCGTGCAGCCGCCGCGGATATATCCCGTCACAGCATTGATATCTTTTACATGTACCATCTCCAGGGATTTTTCTCCCACCACCCGGGCCGCCTTTTTTAAATCCACCTCTTTATCCACTGGTAGAACAAACACATGATATTCTTTGCTTTTTCCCTGCATTACCAGTGTCTTGAAAGACTGGGCATAGGGTTGCCCCAGCATGTCCGCAATGTGAACCCCATCCACAAACTCATCGCAATCATAAGTTTTAACTTCAAAGGATATTTTATTCTTCTCCAAAATGCGCATGGCATTTGTTTTAACTTCTTTTGCCTTTTTTGCCATCATAACCTCCATCTCAAGCAGCTGCCATGCCGCTTACTATTTCCATTTCAGTTGCCCCAGCAATGACAGAGAACCAAAAATCACCACGGCATCTTCCCCGTCACAGCGGGTCAGTGCTTTTTTTAACCCTTCCTGCACACTCTGTGCCGTTTCCACCATCGTACAGCCTGCGTTCTCCCAAGTCTGTGCCAGCTCTTCTGCCGCCAGACCGCGTGGCCCCGGTGCCTTCACCGTCACCACATCCTGCATCACCGGATTCATAATTTCTACTATTTTCCCGTAATCCTTATCCCGGAACACCCCCATTACGCCGTGGATATGCCGTCCCGGGAGAAGTATCCCGATGGATTCTACCAGTGCCCTTGCACCGCTTTCATTGTGGGCCCCATCCACCAAAATCAGTGGATTCTCACAGACTACTTCCAGACGTCCCCTCCAGTATGCTTCCCGGACACCTAAAATCCGACGCTCCACATCCAAAGGAAACTGTTCTTTGAGACAGTCACAGACAGCAAGAGCAAGACAGGCATTCCTCATCTGATACACTCCCGTCATCCTCGTCCTGTAATGTTCTCCCTGATAGGAAAAGACACTGCCCCTCAAATCCATGGACAGCAATTTCATATCCGCCCCACGAACTACTGTCAGCTCTGCCCGCTTTTCTTCACAAATTCCGGCAATCACTTCTGCCGCCTCAGACTCTGTCTGAAAACTGATGACTCTCCCTCTCTCCCTGATAATGCCGGCCTTCTCTCTGGAAATCTCTTCCAGTGTATCCCCCAACAGATGAATGTGATCCTTCCCAATGGGGGTAATCACCGATGCCAGAACATTTTCTACTACATTGGTGGCGTCCTCTCTGCCACCCATTCCCACCTCAAGAACGACCACCGAACATTGCCAGTGCACAAAAGCCAAAAAGGAAACGGCAGTCTCCAGTTCGAAAACCGTAGGACATTCCCAGCCCTCTGCCGCCATAGTCTCTGCCGCCTCTGCCACCTCTGAAATCAGCTCTGCCAGCAGTTCCTTTTCAATATAATGAATCCCCTCCATATCCTCATACTGGATACATTCTTCATAGCAAAAAACCACGGGGGATACAAAACGCCCCGTGAGATATCCATTCACTCCCAGAATACTGCTGATGTAGGCTGCTGTGGAACCTTTCCCATTGGTACCTGCAATATGGATAAAAGACAATTTATCCTGGGGATTCCCCAGCCGCCTGCACAGCTCTCTCATCCGTGACAGCCCCAGACGGATTCCCGTGGCGGATGCATTTTTTATATAGTCCATTGCTTCATTATAATTCATGGATATCCTCATTTCTTAAATCGTTTTTGTCCCCATTGGTCTACCAATTGATTCTCGGAAGCTGCATTGTATAGTCCCTTATCCACATGGGAAGTCGTTCCCGCCATCCGACTCTGGCAGACATTACAATACTTCCCGCTTCGGATTGGCACACCGCAGGATGCACAGAAAGAAACACCCGATAAACCATCTTCCACAACTTCAACCCGTCCTTCCCGCAAAAAATGCTGGATTTTACTCCGGCTGACACCGGTTTCCCGGGATATGGTAAGCGCATTGCTTGGGCCATAGGTATTGATAAACCGTTTCACCTTTCCAAATTCTGTCAGATACTCTTCACCACAGGACTCACAGACATAGCACCCACTCCCTTTATATATCATTTTCCCCGAACATTGCTGACAATTTGTAATACTTTCATTCATTTCCAATTTTGCATAATCTCGCAAAAACAATCGCCCCCTTCGCATTTCTGCTCCATCTATTGTACCAAGTCGCTAGCGCGACGGCTAGCCCCAGTTACAATAAATTTCCTACTATTTTAAAAAAATAATAGCAGTTTTTGAATTTATATAGTATTGTTGAATCACCACAAAACAATCAATAACATAAACCGCAAACT
>JALENH010000107.1 GCA_022767895.1 Eubacterium sp. | reverse complement strand
TATATGAACTAAAATGAGTGGTTAGGTTCGTGAAGGTGGTAGAACAGTAGGATCAGGTCGTGTTGCTACAATCATCGAGTAATCACGTTCTAATTAAGTAATGCAGAAATAATAAAGTTGCCCATTGTGAGCTCGCTCATAACTGGGCAACTTTTTATTTCTATAGCACGCGATAGCGTGTGCGGAATGGTCCTTTTTCTGTTTCTATTTTCCTATAAGAAAAAATTTGGATACTTGTTTTTCTAGATAAATTGACATACAATGGAAGAAAGAATTTTTATTAGCAGGTTCTTATGAAGCAATGGCGAAATATATTAACCAATGTATTCTTGATGAAATCACAGAAATTATTGAACGGGAGCGACCGACTATGATACATCCAAAGAAATTGAAAAGAGAAGCAAAGAAAAAAGAAGAGGAAAATTTTAAATTTCGTAGTTTCTTGAAAGGACATGCTGACGAAGAAGAGTTAGATAAACAATTTTTGCGTTTACATGAAGAGTTGTTTTCAAATTATGATTGTAGCAGATGCAGAAATTGTTGCAAAATGTACAAAGGGAATATACCAAAAGAAGATATTTTTTGCAGGATGATGGAAGGTGTAAATTAGGAGAGTGCAAGCCAAATAGTTGTAAAAAGTATCCATACACAAATCAACCGGAACGATTGCATAGTTTGTTAGGGGTGTTAGAAGTCATAGAGATATGTCCGGTGGCTTTTGAAATATATGAACGCCTGAAAAAAGAGTATGGATTCAATGCGAAGTAGAAACAATAACCGTGTAGAAATAGCAAGAAAGGATCACATCATATGGACATCAAACAGTTAATTGGCGAAACAACGGAATATGATAAAAAAGAAAAACTGGAAGCTAGGCGTCCGAAAAGCTGGTGCAAGAGCATAAGTGCATTTGCTAACAGTTTTGGTGGTACATTAGTATTTGGTGTAACAAATGATGATGAATTTGAAGGAATTCCGGAGGCAGAAAAAGATGCCGAACTTATAAGTGAGCTTATTAAAGCACATTTAAATCCGATTCCGGATTTTGTACTCAGCTTTAAGAAAATGGATGATAAGAAATTTATTCTAGTAGAAGTGAAAGCGGGGAATCAGACACCATACTATTATGAAGGCAATGGTCAGTTGATTGCTTTTGTACGCGTGGGAAATGAAAGTGTTCCAGCGGATTCGACAAAACTGCGAGAACTTGTTTTAAAGGGGAGCGGTGAAACATATGATGCGTTGAAATCCAAGTACGAGTTTTCAAATATGGCGTTTACAAAATTGAAGTCTGTATATAAGCAGCGAACCGGAAATTCATTCGAAAATTCTGATTTTGAATCCTTTGGCCTTATTGATGAAAATGGAAATTTAACCAACGCAGGTGCACTTCTTGCAGACGAATCACCGGTAAGACACTCGCGGCTTTTCTGCACCAGATGGAATGGTTTAGATAAAGCAGCCGGTGTAATGGACGCTATAGACGACAAAGAATATTCTGGTAGCTTAATTACGCTCTTGCAATCAGGAATTGAATTTGTGACAAATAATTCTAAGAAAGCATGGATGAAGACTAGTGATAGTAGAATTGAGATGCCTGATTATCCGGAACGAGCCGTGATGGAGGGAATCGTAAATGCATTAATCCACAGAAGTTATCTGGAAGTCGGGAGTGAAGTTCACATTGATATGTTTGATGACCGTATAGAGATTTATTCACCAGGAGGCATGGTGAGTGGTATATCTTTAATAGACAAAGATATTATGAAGATACCATCCAAAAGAAGAAATCCGGTGTTGGCAGATATTTTTAATCGTCTCAAGTACATGGAGCGGCGTGGCAGCGGTTTCAAAAAAATAATGATGGACTATCAGGAACAGCCCAATTATACGGAAAAACGAAAACCATTATTTGAAACAGATAATGATGATTTTCTACTTACACTTTTTAATATGAATTATGAAAGTGAAGATGTCACTCAAGATGTCGGTCAAGATGTCGGTCAAGGGAAATATCTTAATAGAATTGTCCAATTGATAAAAATTAATAACAAAATTACTAAAGCAGATATTGCAAAAGAAATTGGTGTAAGCGAAAAAACTATAGAACGTGAAATGAAAAAGACAGACAAAGTTATCTATGTCGGCAGTGGATACAGTGGACATTGGGAGATAAAGGAATAAATTACATTGGTGAGCGGCTATACTTTGGAACCCGAAAATAATTGCCGATAATCCTCTCTTATGTTAAAATACCTTCATGAACAAACAAAGGAGGTTCACTATGCAAAACATTGTATTTCCCATTGGTTTTATCCGGGCCAATATTTTTTCGGCTCTATTGTGTATTCTGCTACCCGTTTTATTTCTCTGGTATTATAAAAGAAAGACCGGCGTGAAGTTAGGTTCCTTTTTTGTGGGAGCTGCTTTTTGTCTGCTCTTTACCTTTTTAGCCTACTCCATTCTGAATATAGTGATTTTATCCGGGCTGGGTCTGACTGACTTTTTCAGTGTGTCCAAGCACCCCGTATATTCCGCCATTTACTGCTCCTGCTCACAGGGGCTTGTATCCACCATCGGCTGCTATGTTGGTCTGAAATATGCCATGAAAAACCGGCCGGGCAAAGAAAGTGCACTGGTCTTCGGCGTGGGCATGGGCGGTTTTGAATGTATCCTCAATGGAACCACCGTGTACATCACCAACCTGATTGCGGCTATTCTAATCAATTCTGTCGGCTCTGC
>JALENH010000130.1 GCA_022767895.1 Eubacterium sp. | reverse complement strand
ATAAACAGGATTACTTGTATTAATTGACATCGTATCATCAATCAGCAATTCCAGACTCTCGTCTCCAAGCCGGGAAATATTAATCTTATCCACCTGAAGTCCCTGATAAGTCACCATACATTTTGCCGTGGCGTGTTCGGTATGCCCGGTCCCGGTTACCTCATCCAGCGCATCCATTGCCTGATTGGCAGCCTCCTTGGAAAAGGAAGTGTTTTGGATCGCCAATTCGATATTGGTTGCCAATTCTTCCGCAGTATCTCCATGAATCTGGATAACATTCCCTTCTCCTAAATAATCTTTTAGATTATAATTGGTTCCATTGATATTTCCATCCACATTTTCAATATTTAAATTCGTAATCAGAACAACGCCCTGTTTCTTCAACATTTCAAGATAAACATCATCATAGTCCCGCTTAAAGCAATCCTTATATCCATCTTCTCCTTCTCTGTTATCGCCGATTAACACAAAATATTTATCATTATCCACATACTGGCCATTCTCCAGTTTGGTCTTCGTATAATCAGCACTGCTCAAACCGGAAAGAACAGACTCGGATTCCGTAATACTCATTTTCAAATTGGAATAAATGTAAGAGGATGTATATTGGCAGGCATGTTGTTGATATGACACAATGGGACCAAAGCCACCAAAACCGGATGGCATATACGCTTCACAATAGGTCTCATTGGAAGAATCAAAGTTCTGAATGTCAGCAATGGTTATTGTCTCCGGATTGTCACCTGCCTGTGAGCCCGCCTCCGTCATTTCCACTTTCAACGTGTTGTTCGTAATTTCCATCTCAATATTACTAATATCAAAATGATCCGAAAAAGCAATGGATGACAAATCAACTTTCTTTATTTCTGTAAGATTGCTCTTTAAAAAGTAATATTCCGAATGAACCCTGTTAACGGGAAGATTCGTAATCTTATAAATGCTTACAGAATTAATTCCGCTGGCACTGACGTTTCTGCTATCATCAGTAGAACTTATAATACCATCTTTATATGTAAACAACATAGCATAGCCAGTCAAATTTCCATCTGAAATGCCACAGTTAAACAAAAATCCTGCCTGTAACAAGGAATGTGTTTTTACATTTTGGGCATCTATTGTATATTCTACTTTTTTCGTTCCCGTTTCTTGTGCCGGGTAAAAAAGAAAATCCGAATAACCAGACGTGCCATAACCATAAAATTTCATAAAAGCATTGCCATTTTCACTGCTGGCTGAAATATGCTCTTTCAAAAAATATACATTTCCATTGGAACTATTTTCTTCGCTTTTTTGCAATGCTTCATCCACACTTAACACCTGATTGTCTGTCACGTGAGACAAATCACCAGAAAACCCAAAATAAGGACGAAGATTTTTGTTATATCCCGTCTCGCTCTCCCAGACAGCTTCATCGGCATATGCTTTTGTATCATAGTGATCATAGACATACCAGTTGGACAAATCCGTAGCATCAATATTGGTCGTAGTCATCTTATAACTTTGTCCGGCAAGTGAACTGTCCAAATTCATTTTTTCGCTGATTTCTTCACTGCTAAACAAAGAATTTTCTGTCGTCCCAACCATAATATCACGGTCAATGGTCCGTACTGAAACAATATCATTAAAATCTACCGCCTGCACATGCGGTGCAAAAAGAATCCCCTGTACACCTAACACGGCAACAAAAGCCCCTACTAATACTTTGTGAAAAATCCCCTTCTTTCTCATCCTCTGTACTCCTATCCAATCTCACATATTATGCAGGCTCTCTGGAAACTACCCACTTTCACAATATTATCTTTTTCTATTATATCATCAGCACGAAATGTATGCAATTAAAACTCACTCCACTTTTGTGTCAAGTGTTCGTTGGCATTTTTTCAGTTTCCGTAATTCACGAAGAAAAGTTTGCATCTCGTGGTTCTACGTTCCAATTCGGTCCGCGCATAACAGAAGTCCATCTTCGTGAATTACTGGAATCTTGAAAAAATTAACAACGAATATTTATCAACAAACCTTTCGTTCTTAATTCAGTTTTTCTTTATCTTATAAACGCATCCCGGAATACTTTTCTGGATCGTTGCTGTTTAAATCCATCGATGCCATTGGTAACGTTCAGCTGCTACGCTACCGGGTGACCAATTCGTATTCATCCACTGAATATCACTAAACTTACTCCTGCCAACACAAGTAGCGACACCACCATAACTGAAATTGTACGTTTCATTCTTTCAGAGACGATAAGAATTCCTCCGCCCACAAGCAGCATCCCCACGAGAACCTTGAAATAGTGCCATAGCAACCAGGCCCAGATGGGAATACTGGTTCCAAGCACAGTTGACATCTTAATGCAGGCAAGGGGTTCCATAAAGCCACTAATCCCATATAAACGCAAAAACACCAGAAACTGCGGTCCATACAAAACCAAAAAAGCGGCAAAAACAAGCCATATTGAAATCATTATTTTACTTCGGTTCATTTTTCTTTTCCGCGCCGTCAGGTTTAGCAACGTTTCAAATCCATGCTCTCTGTCCGCCGCAAAAACAGAGGATAAAAGAAGAATCAACAAAAGCATAGAGAGCAAAAAAAGCAAACGGTTCTCTTCATTATCACGAAATGAAACCAGTTTTTTAAACCCCGTATCATATACATAGGTATCCAGTTGGTTTCTTTTCAAATACTGGTCTCTATTCAAAAATTTTCTAAATCCATTCCACGGACGCATCTTTTGGCTAAGTTCATCCAGTATTTCCGCATTGCTTTCGTCATTTTCCTTTATTTGAAATAATTCCCTCTGTCTCTTTTGAAGTGAAGAAAACTCCTGCTTTGTCTTTTCTATAAACTGCTCCGTTTCCTTCGTCCTTTCTCCAGCCACCTGTTCCATGTAAGAATAATAGTAATACTCATCTTCGTCTTCGAAAATCAGCCGCTCCTTATAGGAAACAGAAATTGCCAAAATCAAAAAAAGCAAAAGAAGAAAACCTGCATGACTATTCTTAGATATTTTCTTCCACTCAAACAAAAAAACAGACATTCTGATTTTCCTAAGCCGTTTTTCTTTCACAAATTTGACTTTGATTTTCCCGGAAACTGTTGTCCTTCCAAACAGGAAACAAGACAGACAGAGACAAATTAAAGCCAAAATTCCATACACAACAGCAATTGCATAGGGATAATAAACCGCATTCCCAAAAAAATCTATGTTTACATATTTGCCTAATATTTCTCCCGTGTCCAGACAAAAAACAGGGGAAATATATTTAAGCCAGCCCACAGAGGAATTCAAGGCAAGACTAACATATGCAACAAGCGATAGTCCAAATGTCAGGCACAGACCAATGACACTATGAATCAGACTTCCACAACAGATGCAGATTAAATCAAGAACAAATACAAGCGCCACTAGGATAAGCACGGCAACAATTACACCAGCCAGTAAAAAATCTCCTACCGATAATGTATAACCACATGATCGATACGCAAGAACCGACTGTATGCTTCTCCCTAGATTTCCGAAACCATATTGATAGCCAAGCACAATAAAATTCCCGGCATACAAAAAAATGGCATGGAAAGCAACTAACATGATATGAGCCAATAACTTACACAGGCATAAAGTCTTTTTACCTCTTTTTGTAATTGATAAAAGCACCGATAATTTATTTTCTTTTTCCCAGACAAAAAGCAAATATCCGATAAGGAACATAAAAAGAAGAGAAAAGACAACCGTGATTCTGGAGAAAAATTTTTCAATTCCCATGGACGGTCCCAGCTCCACCTCTATCGGAGGCATCTTACGAAAATGCTCCGCTGTCTTCCTCACATTCTCACTGGCAAATTGGTTGCGGGCAAATGCTGAAAATTTTTGCATCCTCTTAGCATCCTGTAAGATACCTTGTTGATATTCACTATATGATAGCAGATGTTCCAGTTCTTTTTGATACCTTTTATGTAACTCTTGCTCTGATTTCTCCATTCCAACATCCTGCTTCTTCTCTTGTTTCAGCTCATCATAAAGGCTAACTTCTTTCTGATTAAAAGTTTCCCACAGATTCCGATAAGACTGAGGAGAAAAAGATTCTCCAGAAATTGTCCCCAACAAAACCATATTCATGAAGAAAGTAAGCCCAAAAATTCCCCATACAATCGGACGTCTGATAACTTTTTTCAACTCATTCCAGATCATGAGACTCCTCCTCTCTGAAATGGTATAAATATACATCATCCAGCGTCGGACGAACATGTACCGCACCGTCCTCTTTGTCCCCTATATATCTTACAATAATGCGTTCTCTCTCTTTTCTCATTGCTGCCACAAGATGTGTTGATAGAAACTCCTGTAGCCTCTCCGCCTCGACGTCGGACTCAAAAACCAGTCCTTCCAATCTGTCCTCCCATTGATCCGCGGAACCATTCCCTATCATTTCTCCCTTTTTCATTAATAAAATATCCTTAGATATAAACTCGATATCCGACACAACATGTGTGGCAATCAAAACAATTTTATCTATTGCCATCTCTGCAATCAGATTTCGAATACGTATTCTCTCTTTCGGATCCAGTCCAGCCGTAGGCTCATCCATAAAAATCACTTGCGGATTTCCCAGAAAAGCTTGGATAATTAAAAGTCTCTGTTTCATCCCACCAGAGTATGTACCGATTTTCTTATCTCCCATACTGCTTAAATTCACACGCTTTAGCAACGATGGTATCTGTTGATCGGCCACATGCTTTCCGACCCCCTTAAGTGCCGCCATATAATATAGAAATTCACGTCCGGTAAAATACAAAAACAGGTTTTGATTTTGTGGAACATAACCAACCGAAGCCACATATTCCTGTTTCAATTCACTAATTTCAGTACCCTCCCACATGACATTTCCTTCCGTCTGCCTGAGACTGGCAGTCAAAATTTTCATCCATGTGGACTTTCCGGCACCATTAGGACCCAGTAAGCCATACACTCCTTCAGAAAAAGTATAATTGATATGGTTCAGAGCAGTAAAGTTGCCATATTTTTTGGATAAATCTACACATTCCAATTTCACGTAATCTCATCCCTCCCTCAAAGACATATAATCGTCACTTCTTTTCCAAAACAACTATTGGCTTGTCCGATAACAAAGTCCCATATATTACCTGACAGGTTCCATCCTTAAGATAGTATTCTACATAGTTTCCAAAAGTTTTAGAAAAACTTACAATATCCGGCAATACTTCTAATTCATTATCCTTCAAACAAGAAAACTGTTCTTTTGACATATCTCCCACAATCCACTGATTGTTAAACACAAAATAGATTACATCCTTATTGGGTGGCAGATATATACTTTTTTTACTTTTATCTTTTAAAGATATTTCAAATGCCTCTCCTGTTTTTTCGTTGCAAACACATAATGAACTTCCTGTCATTCCTACCGGAGTTAAACCTGTCAAATCTTCCTCCAAAAATAATTTTGTCTGCTTTCCGCTTTTTATATCATAACCATAAACACTACAAAACTGCGAAGTTTTGCTGTAATCTTTCTCTTCCCCCTGCAATTTTCGATAAGATAAAACATAATAAAGCTGATTTCCTTTTATCTCCAATAAAGAAACACCTTGAAACTTTTCTTTACGAATCGGGGAAAGTTCCTTTGTCTCTCCTGTCTCCAAATTGATTTGCAACATCAGACTATAACTGCTATTTGTACCTGCCCCTCCCAGATTATCCTCATTTACAATTGGAATATTTGCCTCCGCATAAGCCACATTATTTTTTACATATACAGAGCTTCCCATTCCCAGTTGGTAATCCATAGAATACATTCGGGTACGGCCACTTCCATCCAGATTTTCTCTGTAAACAACACCTTGAGACATATTTTCCACGCCAAACAAATAAAGATAATTATTTGAAAGAACCGGCACACAGGAGGAAAATAGCTCTTTATTGAGTGCTGCCTCACAAGTAGGATCCGGATTCCTTTGCTCATCATATGGCTCATGACTACAATCTGCCTTGTTACACAATATTATGCTATCACCTTGCTTCGGATCATACATATGTAATAATTTATCCTCTCCTACATAGACACTCACTTGACAAGACATAGACTCGCCGCCTGTACTGCTAAAACTTTCTTCCAACTCTGGCATTTGAGAGGCACCATTGTCATTTTCACATCCAGTCGCAGTCAATATAGCTATCAGAGCCAAAATAGAAACCAACACTTTAATTTTCACCTTTCCCCCTCCGTTTCTTCCATTTAACATACTGTCTTTGAATATTTTTTAATATGCTATCATACTTTTCCCTTTTCAATTTCTTCTGGAATTTCCGAATCATTTCTTCGGGTTTTTCATCACCTTCAAGCAACGTTTTGTAAAAGAATTCAACACGATTAAGCAAATCAACACTTGCACCTGCTTTTTTCAAATTCGGAACAAATCCAGCCGCCGGAGAAAGATGATATCTCTTATTGGCTTCTTTGTAATATTTTTCCTTATTATCCGTTCCAGCTGCTTCATGCAAAGAAATATGTGTGATTTTAGGATTCGCAGGGCAATAGGTGTCTGTGAATATATCAGTAGACACTTTATTTCCTTTCAAGGTATAATCTTTGCCCTCTTCCCCATAGTAAAGTAAATTGGCAAGTTTTTCGTCTGTATTCACCAATGTCAATAGTTGCATTGCTTCCTTGGGATGCTGACTCCATGATGTCACTCCATGTACATCATTTTCAATTCGATTCAGGAAAGGAACAGCAACAGTATAACTTTGCACTGGGACTCTTGTTCCATCTGGCTGATACAAATAAGAACCGTCCATGGATTCTGCTGTTATATTGACAAAAGCTGCCGGGTATTTCCCCTCATGTACACAGGCTAATTCATCACTTTCATCATAGATTAATTGACCATCACTTTTCATCTTTGCAAAGCAACTCCAGAGTTTGCATACATCTTCATTTTCCCATATATTTTCTACGTCTCCCTCCGGTGTCATATAAATTCCATCACTTAATTTAATATAACCGAATTCCGAAAAGCTCGTATTATAGTCATTCACATAATTCCAATCAAGGTAAAACTTATGTTCCGGGTTCTTCCTGTATTCTTCTAGCCACTGATATAATTCTTTCAGCGACACTGTATTCTTTCCATTAAGTAAATTATTTTTTCCATTATCCCCCGTTAGAATTAAGCTTGTAAATATCCCTTGCTCCTTTATGTTTCGAACTCCATATATTGAATTATTGCGTGTAATTCTCTTCCACTCCATCGGGGAATATTTCGCTTTCAGTTTCCCTCCCAGTTCCGTTTCCAACCATTGATCCAATGGTCTCAGATTATTAAGCCGAATCTGGCGGTAATAGGTTCCTTCCTTTTCCGGGGCATCTCCATCCCCCAGACCGGTCCACATAAGGTCACCCTGCTTGCTTTTCTTTGCTTTGTCTATACCTTTCTGATAAATCTCATAAGTTTCATCACTAATTCCCTGAAAAGACACAGTAAAATTGTATCCTAATTCATGAATCCTCTGATTAATTGCCGTGAGCCGTTCTTCCGTCATTTTATCCTTTACCCAGTAATCAACCGTCAGCCATACAAGCTGCAACGGATTCCTATTATCTGAATCCGTTGCAGCTACCGGCGACGATATATTATTTTTCTCGGTTTCTCGATCTGTACAAGCTGTCAGACAAAGTACGAGAATCAATGACAGAAGAAACAGTGCCCCCCGTGCCATCCCTGCTTTTCTGCACATCATGCCATCACCCACCTTTGCAAATTAATACACTGTGGTTATTTCCTTTGGTACTTTGTGCCCCTTATATATACCTAACCAATTTGTATTAATACTTTTTGAGACACTCCCTGACGGCAACTTATAACTCCATGAAGCCCCCGTAGACCCTCCTGCTCCTGTTAAATCAGTTGGAACTGTTTTTGTTTTTCCTGAACTATTTTTGTACTTATAAACAGATGCAAGACTAATATACGACTGAGGACTTACAGAGCCCCACGCCGAACCTTTAGTTTTTGATATGCTGTTATCTCCTTTCATAGTCAAACCATATTGAGTTTTGGTGAAAGCAGATACTTTCATTCCTGAGCTAAATACCATTATTGCAAGTGCAAGTATTAATGCAAATGCATTAAATCTTTTTGAAACTTTCATGTAAATTCCTCCAACCGTGCACTATATTTTATTAGTTCGAACATCCAAATTATAGCATGAACATACAAAAAAGGAACACGTTATGCACCAATGGTCTTTTTGAAGCACGAATGGTCATCCATTTGCCCGTTCTAATTTCCATTTCACATAATTGTTTCGAAATTCGTTCATTTTTCTTCTACTAATAGGCAAAATATGGCCCGTAACAACTTCAACACCTTTTGAATCTATTCTTTTAACATGATCCATGTTAACCAGATATGCTCTATGTATCAGATAAAATCCATCTTCTCTCATTTTTTCATGCAAGTCAGATATTTTTTCTCTGCATTCAAAAATCCCCTCTCGCGTACATAGAAACACATTATGTGTTGCAGCTTCAACATAAACAATATCCTCATGCATAATATTAATGTATCCACCACCGATTACATAAACTGAAATTCTCTTTTGTTGTCGCAATCGTTTTGTAGCACTGAAAAGTGCTTCTTCTAACTCTTCTAAATGTAATTTATCAATATAGCGAAAAGCATTGATACGATATCCCATGCGACTTAGTTCTGTATGTGTTGTCAAAACAATTATAAGTGCTTCAGGAAAATCTTTTTGATAGTTTACTGACAGTTCAAATCCATTCTCTTTACCCAACTCAATATCCATTAGGATGATGGAATATGCCTTAGTACATTTTTTAAATTCTTCTCCTGACAAATAAACATCTATTGGGGGAATATCTTCTTTATAATAATCACACAAAAATTGATTTATTCTTTCACACCATTGCATTTCATCTTCTACTAATGCTATATTCATATATCTTGCTCCTTTTTTTCACATGATATTGGACACTGTAAATGAATTGTCAGTTCAAATTTGTGATTTTCTGCTTTGTAGTCTATTGTACCCCGATATTTTGAAATACTCTCTCGCATGTTTTTACTCCCATATCCATGTGCCACACTATCACTTTTTGTTGAAACAAGAGAGTTGTTCCTTATCAGAATTGAATGATATGTATTTTCTTGTTTCATATATATCCCATTATCATCATACCGCAACAAAATACGAATCTCTTTCTCCTCCCAGTTTCTTACTGCCTCCAGCGCATTTTGCAACATATTGGAAAATATCACACAGAGATCAAAAGGTTCAACAAAGCAATTGACCGGAAAATGACCATCTATCCGAAAAACAATATTTTCTTGTCGAAACATGTCAATATATTGATTTAAAATTGCATCCACGATACTGTTTCCTGTATTTGCATAAGAAGCAGGATTATCAACAATCCCAAAAATATCTTTCATATATGTATGAAATTCATCTATCCGCCCTTGATTCACCAGTTCATCCAACGTATATAGGTGATTTCTAATATCATGCCGAAATTTTTTAGTTTCCTCTTCTTTTTTTTCCAAATACAAATAATGTTTTTCTAGTGTATCAAAATATTCTCGATTCAAATTTTCTTTTTCTTTCCAGGTCTTATTGGCAACCGCCAGCAGGAAAACTGTTGACATCTGTAAAAAGACCCCTATCACCACAATTATAAATGGACCTACAAACTCAGTATTGTCCTTTACTTCTTCGTAGAGTAACGATAAAACAATTTGATTTACAAATCCAATTACAGTAAATGCAATATAGTAACCAAATGGCAATTCTCTAAATGCCCCTTGTTTTTTATAACTTATCGCCCCTAAACAAAATAGAAACAAAACCGTTATTATAGATGCTCCCAAATGATTCATTTTATCATTCTGAAAATCAAGCAGTAAATACGCCATTGAGTCCAATAACGTTGTCGTTATAACTGTCCACCCAAAAATCCCCATAAAGTGATACCATTTGCCTATGTTAGTAAAGCTAATTATTGAAAGTACAGCAAAGCCTCCCACATATATGAACATTGGGTTCCATTCGTACTCCCACCACGTAAAATATAATGCTCCTGCACATATGATCACTATATCACCAAGAATAACATACCACTTTTTTCGCCATTTAAAATCAAATAGTAACAGATATGCCACCGCAAATTTGCAAAACTCAACAAAAAACAAAACAACTTGGTAAAAGAACATGTCTCCCTCCTATTTCATCAAACCATATTATCCATCTCTCCGTTGAAACAGAGATAATTGCAAATTAATATTAACATGGAATTGTTTTGCGTTCAAGTTATCCCCTTTTCTCTCTTCTTTTAGATACAACACTCCTCCGGCAGCTTATCCTCCCGGAATCCCTTAAACACAGCCTGCCGGTATCCTTCTTTGTCAGAGGGCATATATTCTATGGTACAGACCACCGGTTCCAGCCAGACGGCACCGCTGTGTCCCGGTGGTATTTGCTCCAACCGGCATTCTCCTTCCCGGACACCATGCTCTTTCATTTTCCTTTTAGTGACACCCAGTGTTACATGGGTGATCACGTGCAACTGATTCTCGGTATCATACTTCGCCAGTACGAGACTTGTCATCCCTTGTTCCTTGGGAATATACCCAATACAGACAAAATCCTCGTCCTTCATCCATTTCACTTTCTTCCATTCTTTTGTCCGCTTTCCCGGCCAATACAAACTGTTCTTCCTTTTTCCCACAATTCCTTCCAGTTCCTGCTTCTTCGCCAAATCAAACAACATTTTTCCCTGTCGTTCGATGTAACGGGATACCGACAAACCACTGCTCTCTTCTATGTTTTTTTGCAAGAATTCTTTCCGCTCCATTAACGGTGTTTCTGTCAGTTGTTTCCCATTCACATATAAAATATCATAGGCAACAAAAGCGGCCGGATGACGTGAGGACGCCAGTTCGATTTTGAATGGATTCGTGGCAAGCGTCCGTTTCTGCTGCTGGTAAAAGTCCGGTTTGCCATCAGTCGGAACAATTAGTTCCCCGTCTAAAATACATTTACTGTGACAGTTCCGGTTTATGTGCTCCAGTTCCGGGAACTGTGGCAGCAGCTTTCGATTCCGTTTATTTCTCAAATCCACACCATTTTGGTCACAATAGGCAATACACCGGCAGCCATCCAGTTTCAGCTCAAAGATGGATTCTTCATCATCGTAGGGTTCAACCTGTTCGGAAATCAACATGGGATTTATCCCCTTTTCATCAAATAAATCCACTATGCAGTTCCTGCTTTCCCACCATTTTCCGCCATTTCCACCGAGCGCTGAAGTGCTTCCATCAAATCTATAATATTATCCGGCTTTCCGGTATCAGCCGCCACAATTTCATTCCCATTGATTTTAGTCAAAATTGCCTTCCTAAGTTTCTCCTGATATTCGTCATGATACGCCGCAATGTCAAAGGATTTTGTCATGGATTCAATGAGGGTTTTTGCAATCAGACATTCTTTGGTAGGATATAGCACCAGTAAATCTTCGTTTGTGCCGAGGACTGTTTTCGCCACCGCAACTTCTTTTTTGGCAAGCAGGGAACGCCGGAACAATTCATAGGCCTTTTCCGCCCCTGTCTCCGGCACCAGATAATAGTTTTTATGAAATAAAATAGAATCAATCTCTGACATTTTTGCAAAATGTTCCACATGAATGGTTTTGTCTTTCTTCGTCTTAATCTTCTCCAGTTCGTCGCTGGTAAAGGTCACATATTTCCCTTTTTCATATTCATATCCTTTGATAATATCCCCATTTTTGATTTCCTTATCACAGGATGGACAGTATTTTTTATAGCGTACTCTCTCTTTGGAATCCTTGCATAACTGGTTAAAAGAGATGCCCGCATCTCTTGTCGTCTTATATAATCCTACCGGAATATATAACAAGCCGACCGATATGGCACTTTTGTGAGCCACTGGCATAATATCACCTCCGTGTAGGTAGTATGCGGAGGTGATGGGGATTTTATTACACTATATCAGTGACTGGCTAAAATCATACAAATCCGCTGTCTCTCTATCACGATATTCATGTTTTTCATAATATCCAATCAATTTTTTATTGCTGTCTCTCAGTGCCACCATATACACATCCTTATTTTCCTTTTCGTTGTAAAAAGTGTAAATCATATTATTCTCTTCATTTTTTCCAAACCACTCTACCACTTTTTCTATCTTTTTTCGTGAATCTTCGTTATGACAGTCCATCAAGCTTTTGCCAATCAATTCACTGCCTCCATGTTTTTGATAACGCCTGATTGCAGCAGGATTCATATAAATAATTTTGTGTTGCAGATTACAAATAACAACAGATGCCCGCTCCATATCAATTACACTTTTCATGTACTTTTCCATTTTCATAATCATTTAGCTCCTTTTACTTTTCCACATCTGAAACAATTATTTTTACGGCATCTTCTAATGTTACCTCTTCCGTAAATATTTTCTCTCTTATGTAACCGAGATAATCTTTCTCGTTCCACCATCGCCTCATATCTTCTTCACCAAAATCAAATTTGTTCCTTTTTGTCTCATGGCGTTTTAACGTTTCCTCAAACGGCAAATCATAATAATAGGCATATATGTTTTCTTTTTGAAATAACTGTAGTGCCCTTTCAAATAACGGCTTATACCATACTGAATTGAGAATTCCTTCCATGATGGTAATTTCACTATTTTTATAACCATATTCTAACAATGAAATAAGCAATGGAACGGCCGTAGTATTTATTCCATCGTGTGCCCATAGCATCTCTCGTCGAACAACATCTTGCGGAATCATCAATGTATTTCTTCCAAAATGTCGTTGTAATTTTTCCGCAACACTTGATTTACCACTTCCTGAATTGCCTCTGACAATAACTAGTTTTTTCAACCTTTTTCCATCCCTTCTATCTTTGCGTACACCCCATAATGATCACTTGCAGCCAAGCCATTTTCCAAATAAACTCTGGTTCCAAAAATATCACATTCGATCAACTTAGGAAATTCACTGGGATAAGGATTCCGAAAAAATATGCGATCGAATCTTTGATTGATTTCTATTGTATTCGAGTGGAATCTCGGATTTTCCCGAAAATTCAGCGTATCCTTTACATTCGTCCCGTTCCATTGTGCCGCGGCTGATGCCAAGTCATAAAAACACGGCTTCGCTTCTATTCCTTGTATAGAGCAATCACCTAACATCATTCTAATTACATCGGAATGTTCTCCACAATTAAAATCCCCTAATACAAATAAATAATCTGCTTTCTTACTATTCAATTTTTCTATTAGTGAAACAAGACACCGCTCTCGACTTAATACACTATCCCAAGGAAAATGTAAATTTACAACGCCTATTGTTTTGTCTCCGGCTTGAAGCTGAGCATACTGAGCATTAGCGTCTGCCATCCAGGAATCCATCTCTATAAACGGATACTTAGTTAAGATACAAATTCCCTCGTTCTCCGTGGGAAAATTTACAAAATAGCAGTTCAGATTAAGTTCACCTGCAATTTTCTCGGAAAATGTTCTATCTTTCACTTCCTGCAAGCAAAGAATATCCGGCATTACTTTTTTTATCTCGGATATAATACAATCTGCTCTAAAAGGCATTCCTTCGCTGCTATTCCAGATATTATATGTAGCCAGGCATATCATTTCAGACCTCCATAACATCATCTAAACTCCTTGCTTTTTGACATATACAAAAATAAATCATCATCGTTACAACACGGTGCATACTGTTCGAGTATATTGCCTTGATACCAAACTCCGTTCCCATCCGGGATATATCCTCGCTTTACATATAGTCTTTGTGCAGAACCATATCCTGAGTGGAGTCCCACCGCCAGATACACCATATCCGAAATTTTAAATGCTTCGCTCTCTACAACGTCTAATAATCTACTTCCAATTCCCTTGTTATGAACATGAAGAAATACAGATAAATCAACAATTTCCGGATACCCCTTATTTCCCCACGGGCCCTCGGCTGAATTCAACACAAGTGTACAAATTCCGACAACATTACCCTCATATTCAGCAACAAAAACTTTTCTTTTCCCCTCTTCCTGTTCCTGATAATAGTTGGTATATGTGTCCAAATTCGGATGCCAGCCATAAGATAAATACGTATCAAAAAATATCTTTGGATCCTCATGCCGCATATTTCTAATAATTAACTTACCATCAACCAAATATGTCCTTTTCATAACCTTTCTCCTTCAAGTTATCCCACCAAAATTTTATCATTGTTCTTCTCATTAGGCATTCATGATCTCACCATCTACTTCTCTTCTTTCACAGAATCTGAATTCACAGTAAATTTAAAATATGTATCCGGGAACGGCTCATCTTTTAAGGTAAAATGCCACCATTCCGTATCTAACGGTTTAAATCCATGACGCATCATAGCATCCCGCAGAATCTTCCGATTGGCAATCTGTTCTTTCGTCAGCGTTTTCTCATAATCCGGATGAGACAGTTCTCCGAAATAATCAAAGGTTCCTCCCATGTCAACTTCCTTTTCTGTCTTCATATCAAAAAGTGTCAGATCCACTGTGCTTCCCCGGCTGTGTCCGGATTTTTCAGCAATATATCCCTGGTCAAAAAGAACACTTTTATCCAGTTCCGGATAAAAATAGGATTTCATTTTTGTATCTTCCAGATCCTCTGCCCATCTAACAAAATGATTTACCGCCATCTGAGGACGATAGGCGTCAAATATTTTCAGACGATACCCTTTCTCCATCACATCATCACTGACCTCTTTCAACGCTTTTGCCGCATCCTTTGTCAGCAGTGCACAAGGCTCCTCATAGCCATCAATACGCTCCCCCACAAAATTGTAGGTGGAGTAATAGCGAATCTCCAGAATGGCATCCGGCACCTCCTCTGCTAGCAGAACAAAATTCTCAGAACCATCTGTCTTCTCTTCTGTCACACTGCTTCCGCTGACCGGGGTCGTTGTAGTCGAAAAATTATCCGACGTAGTTGTTTCTGAAGAACAACCAACAAACAAGACAGTGACAAGAACAAGCGAAAGGACTTTTAACGACATTCTTTTGTTTACTTTCATTTTCTTCACCTTCTCTTTCTTTTTTCTATATAGTCAAGCTCAAACTAGATATTGTAGTGTATATAGTATAATGTCAGTGTCTCCATATCAAAGAAATAAATCGAATAATTATCATATTTTTGATATTTTGAATCCCCTATTTTTTCGCCCTCTTTTGTTTCTATTCTTGCGTAATCTCCTTCATTAATTATCTTTTCGTCAAGTCTTTTATTTGCTTCCATCAACTCACTAAAATTTTGAAAGTATCCTTTTATATTTGAAATATCTTCCTCTTTTATTTCAAAATACTTATCATCATTTACAATTATGTCTTTCGAAGAATAAATGTATTTAGCATAATCGGTATAATCTTGAAATCCATCTTTATCATAATGTTCTTCTTTTTCTATATAGCCTTTCGGTATTCCAACACTATCTGCTTGAGAAGCACAGCCTGCCATAAAAACTACCGTCTCCACATGGCACGAAAAAACGCTACGGGTTCCTATATATGTGCGGTTTTCCCAGCCACTTTTGGATTTCAACAAATTGCTCATCTTGAAACACCTTTCAAAATCCAAAAACTACGGTAAAACGGCTATTTTTTGTACACGGGAACATATTCTTGATACGAAAATAGCCTATTTCTTCTTATTTTAATCTGACATAGAATGTAGCTTTGCCGGTGCCTTCCCTTCGAAGTTCTCCTTCTGCTACAAGCTTACGAAGTGACCCTTCAACTGAACTTACACTAAGAGCCGGGCATAATTCACGAATATCCTGCTTGTTGAATTTCCCGATCTTATTCTGTGTGGCTTTACGAACCATCTCGATTGCCGGAAGTTTCTCTTCAACAATTTCAAATCGGTCTTCAAAATCTTTGTAGGCTGCAAGAATAGT
>JALENH010000096.1 GCA_022767895.1 Eubacterium sp. | reverse complement strand
GTGTTTGCGGTTATATGCCTTATCACATTGTTTTTTTGATGTATGCTTAACAAAATAACCACATGTACAAATACCGGTAAAAAGAACCCTGTTTTTATTATCCACTATTATGCCCCCGTCTAATAGAGGATGAAATTTCTTACATTTTGTTGATACCGTATATGTTTTATATTTTCCCCTATTTACCTTTTCACACAATATAACCTCTTTTACTTTCTTCTTCTGTCGAATGAGAAGTTCCCAAAAATCAGGCTCTGAAGCAACCTTTACCTCTGTCACATTTTTTGCTATCAAACCATATTTTTTTCGACAAACATCTACTTGTCCGTCTCCACTATTATATATAACTTCATCAGAAACTTTCTTTTTAGCCACACCAAAATTGCACATCAATAAACTGCATGATAGAACAACTATAATGATAACCGAAACCAATATACATGCTTTATAAATAAAAGCCCCAATTTCCTTCACTCCAATATACAATTTCCCATCCACTCCTTTTCTCTCTTTTTACCAGTTCAAAAAATTCTGTCCGTTTTGCCGATCGAGAAGTTTCGTCTCTGCATATTAATACATCCGCAACCAACACACGTCTTTCACAAAAATCCCTTGTATGACCCAAATATCTGTCATAATCAGAATCCTCTGTCACATCACAAATCGTCATAATCTTATCGATTTTATCTTCGCCCGCTTCCATTTTGAAGTCACCCTCTCCCGCAGGAAACAGCTTCCGTAATCCAACACTATATTCATTATTTAGGAAATTGTAAAACTGTTGAATTGTCTGCTCCGCCGTTAAACTCCGCATGTCGTAATAGGAAGTAAATGTAACACTCACCAATAGGGCTGCTGCCAATACTGCCGTTAGTAAACTGTAGATGAATGTTCTTCTGCTGCATTTTCTATCGCAGCGCATTTTTTCCTCACGATAACGTTTACCATCTTTGCTTGCATATATTGTTGCCAGCCTGACAAGAGGATGAAACCAAAAGAAAGAAACAGCAAATAGTCGAACGACTGAAATCTCCTGTTTGATTTCTGCATTTGAAATATCGATTCTACTCCTATATATCTTCCGACTCACCTTTTCTCTCATTAGCAAAAGCAAAATTAGAGTAAGCACCGCACCAATTCCCCAAACCCATTTCACCCATGCCGGTAATGTAAGTGCTTCCAGCACAAATACTGGTCCTGTTTTCGAATATGCCCATATTAGGCACATCAACACCCGAAGTATTACAAGCCACCACAGTGAATTTAGTACACCTGTATGAATTCGTCCTAACAGAATAAACCTCACAAGGAAGATTAGGCCTATTAGAATTGTTATTGATACAAGTAATTCAATTGTCATAACATATTTCATAAAAACAAAAGGAAAATTTAAAAAACCCAGGACTATTTCTTCCATTCTTTTGCCTCCATAGATAAATTCAAATCCTCTATATTTTTCCAAATAATCTTATCTGATCCGATTGATAAAAATGGCTTTGTCAATTTGTCCCACTTCTTTTCTGATAATTCAACCTCATCATCCCCAACGAAAAATAAGTAAGCATAATCTTTCTCAAAACCTTTTGGTGGTTTTGAAAATCCAACAGAAAAGACTTCCTTTCCGTTAAAATCAAGAATTGTATAAGAATAATGAGTACCAGTCGTTTCCAATTTCTGAAGAATAGCCCTATTATTAAGTGGTCTGTTATATCGGTCCCCCCTATACCACTCGATGAGTTGATTATTCTCAATTATATGAATTGAATAAGAAATGTCTGTGAGCACATGTAATTCAGGCAGTCCGTCGCCTGTCATATCAAACAAAGCATATTGAATTCTATCCTTATCTTCCTCTGGAACAACACAATTGCAATAGTCCCTTAAATAATAGGCTTCCTTCTCTTCTTTATTTTCTGAGCTGATTTCATCCTGCAAGAATGCTTTGTATAGTTGTAACCGCTCTTTTAATTCATCCGTTTCCTCTTCTTTTTGCGCATCGATAGCGTCTGCACTGTTTTGCGGAATATTCTCATTTGCAGATTGGCTGTTTTTTGATGAACAGGCTGTCAACGAGAGACAAACAGCAACGAATAAAGTAATATGTATATATGATTTTTTCAAACTTATTCACCTCCCAAATAATTATTCTTTGTGCTAAATATCCTACTACTTTCAGGTGACATTTCCAAAAACATACCAGTAATTAATATCTGTTTTTTGCAATCTCTTCTTCTTTTTCGTCGAAAGATTAAATTCATAAACAGATTTTTTCCTTTTTACCAGTGCACTTCCTCCTATTACATCAACTATACCAGAGCCTTTCTCATCCTCCAAAAACTCAGTTAGTTCTCTTTCATAAGTTAATGAGTTCTCACCTACCAAAGGATCATAACTAAAGACAGGTAAAAAGGATTTTTTCTTCCCTTTCTC
>JALENH010000087.1 GCA_022767895.1 Eubacterium sp. | reverse complement strand
CATAAATGTCTGTGGCTGCGCCAGCATAACCTTCTGTCCCTCGATAAATCCTTTTCCCACGATGGCCTTTCCTTCCTTTCCCCTCATGGGAATACGGTATTTGTCACTGAGGTAGGTAATCATGTCAAAACCGATGTTGTGCCTCGTTGCCGCATATTCTGTGCCTGGATTCCCCAAGCCTACAATCAAATACATACTAACCTCCTTTTTCACACTTCCATCCTTTGGTGTCAGAACACCAACTGGTATTGCCCGGCGGCACCAAAGGTACCCCCGGGTCACAAATCCTATATTATCTTATCACATCAAATGGTGGATATACAATAACCTTTTTTGTCACATATAATAATGTGAACTATATCGAAAGGCTTCTGTCCCTACAACTCCAAACACAATAGCAATGATGATAAAAGCTAATACAACCGCAATTAAAAGTACACAGAAATAGGATCTAGCATAATTTCGCAGGTTAATTCGGTTGGTTCCTCCCACTGCAAAAACCAGTGCGATAATCCATCCCACCAACGGGATGCTAAACAGCAAATTATACAGGAAATAAGACCATGCACCAAGTGGCGTGTAATCCCATCTCGGGTCATAATTTCGAATTGGAATATTCATTCCCTGATTTTGTTTTGGTGCACTTGCATACGTCGTAGGTGCTGGAGCTGGCGTTGGTGTTGGTGCCGGTGCTGGTTCCGGAGTTGGTTCCGGAGTTGGTTCTGGTTTTGGTGCCTCAGCAGCTACCGGTTCCGGAGTTGGTGCTGCTTCCGGTGATGCTTCCACAATTGGCGTTGTTTCTACATTCTGAGTCTTCTCCTGCTCCTTTTCCACCGGTGTACCACATGCCGGACAGAAACTTGCCGTGTCACTAAGTTGTTTTCCACAATTTCCACAAAACATTTTCTTATCCTCCTCGTATCAAAATTCCTCTTTGGAAATATTATACATTTATTGTAACATATTCATTCTATTTTACAATGTGAATCCGCAAATTTTTGCACAAACAAGGAGCAAATCCACTACCGGTCTGCTCCTTATTTTTACAGCACATCTCAAATGTCATTCCTACGGGGTCAAGTTTAGTCCTGTTCCTCTGGCAATTCTTCTAAAGCATTTTGATAACTGTCCAGAATTGCGTTTTGCAGCATCGCTCTCATCTCACCATGAATCGGATGCGCAATATCACGGTATTCTCCGTCCGGCGTCTTTTTGCTCGGCATCGCAATGAATAAGCCCTTTTCACCTTCAATCACTTTGATATCATGTACCGCAAAGGCATCATCAAAGGTGACAGACACAACAGCTTTCATTTTTGACTCCTTGCTTACGACACGAACACGAATGTCTGTGATCTGCATCGTATTCCCCCTTTTTTCATTCGTTACAGTACGTAACGATCATTCTTTTCCTGAATAATCTTTATGTCATCCGTGCTCCCCACATAATTTGAATTCGCACGAATGGTTCCGTGACTTTCTACGATGCAGTTTTCAATATAAGTGTTGTCCCCAATGTAGACTTCATTCAAAATAATCGAGTTACGTATTGTACAGTTGTTGCCAACATAAACTTCCTTAAACAGGACAGAATCTGTCACCTCTCCGTTGATGATACAACCGCTGGATACCAGACTGTTCTGAACCTTGGAACCCACATTGTATTTTGCAGGTGGAAGGTCCTCAATCTTGGACGCAATCTGCGGATACTCATTAAAGAAGTATTCTCTCGTCTGCCGATTCAAGAAATCCATATTGGTCTTAAAGTAGGAATCCACCGTCGTAACATTACTCCAGTAAGAATCCATCCTATACGCATATATTTTCTTGATACCTTTGTATCGAATAAATATATCTTTTACCAGGTCAAATCCGTCTTCTGCGCCAGCCCGCTCAATCATCTCAATCAGCTGCCTGCGGCGGATGACATAAATACCGGTAGATACCAGCGTCTTGGATGTCACAATCGGCTTCTCCTCGAACTCTGTCACTCTGCCGTCCGCATCCACCGAAACGACGCCAAACCGACTCGGATCATCTACGGTTCCCAAGTCCTTTGTTACGATGGTAATATCCGCATTCTTTTCAATGTGATATTCCAACAGCTTGTTCATATCCATCTTGTACACGCAGTCACCCGATGCGATGATTACATATGGCTCATGGCTGGATTTCAGAAAATCGATATTCTGCGCAATGGCATCTGCAGTACCACGATACCAGTAACTGTTGTCATGAGTCTGGGTCGGCGTGAAGACAAACAAGCCACCCTTTTTACGCCCGAAATCCCACCATTTGGAAGAATTCAGGTGTTGCGTCAATGATTTCGAATTGTACTGAGTGATGACCCCTACCTTGTTGATATGGGAACTGGACATACTGCTCAGTGCAAAATCAATACTGCGGTATCCGCCGGCAATCGGCAGAGCTGCTGTCGCCCGGTTCATCGTCAATTCCTTCATACGACTGCTGGAGCCGCCCGCCAGAATAAGTCCTATCGCTCTCATCACATATCACCTGCCTTTATCAAAGTCTCTCCACCTGCTAAGGTGTTGTTCGGGTAATCTTCCAACGTCGTCTTACCCGCTATGGCAGTGTTTTTACCGATGGTAACACCATCCGGAATCACCGTCTTGTCACCTACGGTCACCAGATTGAACGCATATACATCCGGCTTAAGCTTGTTCGGGATATTATCCTCTCCCGCACCTAGAATACAATTACTGCCGATGACTGTTTCCTCTGCCACGATGGCGCGATCAAGAATCGTGTTCTTGCCAATCCGCGCCGAGTTCATGATAATGGAATCACGCACCACAGCACCCTCTTCAATCACGACATCCGATCCTATGACAGAATTGTGTACCTCTCCGTAAATCTCACACCCGTCTCCCATAATCGCCTTGTCGATCACCGCATCTCCTGCAATATACTGCGGGCGCAACCATTCGTTGCTGGTGTAAATCTTCCAGAATTCCTCATACAGATTAAACACTGGAATCAGATCAATCAACTCCATATTGGACTCCCAGTAAGAACCAAGTGTACCAACATCTTTCCAGTATCCATTGTACTCGAAAGCAAAGATACGATCTCCTCTCTCATGGCAATACGGCAGAATGTGCTTACCAAAGTCACAGCCCTGCTGATCCTTCAGCTTAATCAACGCCTCCTTCAATACCGGCCAGGAGAAGATGTAGATTCCCATAGAAGCCAGGTTGCTTCTCGGATGCTCCGGTTTTTCCTCGAACTCCAAGATTCTGTGTGTATCATCCGTAATGCAGACACCAAAACGGCTCGCTTCTTCGATTGGCACCGGAATGGTGGCCATGGTAATATCCGCATGATTGGCCTTATGGAAATCCAACATTACCTGATAATCCATTTTGTAAATGTGATCACCACCCAGAATCAACACATAATCCGGATTATAATACTCCATGTAATTCAGATTCTGGTAAATCGCATTGGCTGTTCCGGTATACCATTCGCTACTCGTACTTCTCTCGTACGGTGGAAGAACTGACACGCCCCCAATATTGCGGTCAAGATCCCATGGAATACCGATTCCAATGTGCGTATTCAGCTTCAATGGTTGATACTGTGTAAGCACACCTACTGTATCAACTTCCGAGTTAATACAGTTACTCAATGGAAAATCAATGATACGATACTTTCCCCCAAAAGCAACAGCAGGTTTTGCTACATTTGCCGTCAAGACCCCCAGTCTTGACCCTTGCCCCCCAGCAAGTAACATGGCTATCATTTCTTTTTTAATCATGTTATCACCCCTGTTGTTAGATTTATGCAATAAAGTATACCACATTTTTTTACAATTGTGAATAATTTTCACAAAATCTTTTCATTAGTTTCTGTATATTTGTACAACTTGCACAATTTTATCCTGATAATATTAAGCATATTCACCTTTTTCCTTGTATTTTCTTCTATATAAATATATAATATCCTATAGTAAAAAAAAATGAATAAGGAAGGGTGTTACTTATGTACGAAATAGACTTTGAACATCCGGGAAAAATCCATTTTATTGGCATTGGGGGAATCAGTATGAGCGGCTTTGCCGAGTTGCTGCATTCCATGGGTTTTACCATCACCGGATCGGACTGGCATGAAAGCAAGATTACCAGACACCTGGAATCTCTCGGCATACAAGTAGTATATGGACAAAAAGAAGAAAATATTACAAAGGATCTTGATTTGGTTGTTTATACTGCCGCTGTCAAGAAAACGAATCCGGAATACCAGGAGGCAGAGCGTCTTTCTCTGCCTTTGATGGAACGTGCCACCATGGTAGGGCAGGTCATGAAAAATTATTCCTCTGCCATTGCCATCGCCGGCACCCACGGCAAAACAACCACCACTTCCATCGCCTCTCATATTTTTCTGGAGGCAGAAATGGATCCCACTATTTCTGTTGGGGGAATTTTGGAAGCCATCGGAGGCAACATCCGTATCGGTCACTCGGAGCATTTTATTACGGAAGCTTGCGAATACACCAACAGCTTTCTTCAGTTTTTCCCAACAGTGGGAATGATTCTTAATATAGAAGAAGATCATATGGATTTCTTCAAAGACCTTGATGACATACGACACTCTTTCCATGAATTTGCAAAGCGTATCCCCGCTCACGGGACGTTGATCATCAATGCCGATATTGACCATTACGAAAAAATGATAGAAGGACTCACCTGCAAAGTTCTCACCTATGGTCTTGAAAATACACAGGCGGACTTTACAGCTACTAATATCGTGTATGATGACATGGGGCGCGGAGCTTTTGACGCTGTTGTAAATGGCGAAACAAAGGATCATTTTCAATTGAGTGTCGTAGGCCGACATAATGTTTCTAACACGCTGGCTTGTCTTGCGTTGGCATCTCTCTACGGGATCGATGGTCCAACTGTGCAACGGGCGCTGACCGCTTTCCACGGCGCCGACCGCCGCTTTGAATACAAGGGTGAGAAAAATGGCTTTACCATTATTGATGACTATGCCCATCATCCCACAGAAATTGAAGCGACTCTCACAGCCGCTGCTAAATATCCGCACAAAACTCTCTGGTGTGCTTTTCAGCCGCACACCTATACTAGGACACGGGCTTTTCTGAAAGAGTTTGCCTCTTCTCTTGCCCTGGCCGACAAAATTATTCTGGCAGATATATATGCCGCCAGAGAGAAGGATCCCGGCGACATCTCCTCAAAAGATCTTGCCGTTGAGCTAGAAAAGCTGGGCAAAGAAGTTCACTATTTGGGTAGTTTTGAAGAAATCGAAAAATTTATTTTAAAAAATTTAGTCAACGGTGATCTGTTGATAACTATGGGTGCCGGAAACATAGTAGATATTGGTGAAAACCTCTTAAAAGCATGATTTATCAACATTATCCACAACCTTATCAACAATGAGTCGAAAGAACAGGTTGTGGATATTTTTTTGTTCAAAAAAAAATGTGAATAATTTTAATTTTTTACTTAACAAGCACAAACAACGTTTTTTCGGGTGTTATACCATTTCTTTCTACGCAAATAGTCTAGTTGGGAGTAGTTTATAAACATTATCAACACCATCAACAGTGCTATTCTACAGAAAATGTATGCACATTTCAAATTTGCAACTGTTTTTTCTTTATGTTATACTCATTTGTGCAAACGAGCGAATATCCGATTCGTTTCAGAAAGGAAATGATGTTACAAATGGGATTTACAATTTCCGCTGAATATTCCAGGGAGCTGACTCAGATTCCCAACTGGTTTATTCGTGACTATATGCCGTCCGCCAACGGCAATTTTGTAAAACTTTATCTGTATTTGATTATGGTTTGCCAGCATGGCACAGATAGCGACACTCTCTCTGTCGGGACGCTTGCCGATTATTTGGAGTGCACTGAAAATGATATTTTGCGAGCCATGCGCTATTGGAAAAAGGAAGAACTACTTTCCTTCGAGGAAAAAGATGGGGAAATTACTGCTGTTGTTCTTTTGGACATGCACACCGATGTACTGGCCGCTGCTTCTCTTGAAAAAACTGGAGTTGATGCCGCCTCGCACCGCGAGATTGTGAACGTGCAGGAAGTCCATAAACTTCCTCCCAAACAGGAATACACACCGATGCAGGCAGAAGCATTTATGAAAGATATCGAGATCAACCAGACGATCAGCCAGGTAGAGCAGCTACTGGGCACTACCGTCTCCACCACACATCTGCAGATGATTCTTTATTTCATGTGTGATGTAGGATTTTCTCAGGATTTGATTCTCGCCATGTACAGAACTGCCCTTACCAAAGGAAAAAGTTCCCCAAAATACATAGAAGCCATTGGCATCAGCTGGGCAAAAAAGGGGATTACTACCGCCGAAGAAGCTGCCGGCGAGGCTTCTGGTTTTTCCGGTCTGTATCATGTTGTTACCCAGTCACTGGGACTGCAGCGAAGTCTGGCACCAGCAGAGCGTGAGATTATCGACCAGTGGACCGCATTCGGTTTTTCAGACGACATTATAAAGGAAGCCTGCCAGCGTACGGTTTTGCAAACCGGGGGAACGAATTTAAATTACGTTACGAGCATTTTGAAAGAATGGCACCGCCAGCAGGTCACTTCACTCGCCGATATCGAAAAGTGCGACGAGTCCTTCCAGCGGCGAAAAAAAAGCAGTCCGGAGAAAAAATCCACTGCTACCAAAAATCAGTTTCAGAATTTTCCACAGCGCAGTTATTCCAAAGAGGATTACAGCACGTTAGAAAAGCAGTTACTACGCAGTATACAGGCATAGAAGTACCGAGAAAGGGACTATAATTATGGTTTTAACAAACAGCCAGTACGAACAACTCATGTCGAAATATTATGACAAACAACTGAAGACAAATCGCATTATGGAAAGACGATTACAGGAGGTACGGGATGCCATTCCGGATATGCTTTCTTTAGACCGTCAGATTCGTCTTCTCTCCTATCAGCATGCCACTGACCGTCTGGCGGGAGGCAGTGACTCCCTGGAGCTTTCTGCAGAAATCCAGAAAATCACAGACAAAAAGAAAGAGCTTTTGACTGCCCACGGATTCCCGGCAGATTATCTCAAACCAGTTTATGAATGCGAGGACTGTCAGGATACCGGCTATATTGACGGCGCAAAATGCCACTGTTTCGAGAAAGAAATTGTCCGTTTCCTATATTCCCAGTCCAATCTGCAGGACATTTTGGAACATGAGAATTTTTCTCATTTCAATCTGGAATACTACCCGGATGACTATACCGAAGAAGCTACCGGCGAGACGCCAAGAGACAATATGCGCAATATATTGGAAACGGTAAAGTCCTTTTTATCCGGTTTTTCGAATACGCCGGGAAATCTTCTTCTGTACGGCAATACCGGTGTCGGCAAAACATTCCTCACAAATTGTATTGCCAAAGAACTTTTAGACCGGTCCTATACCGTTGTCTACTTGACTTCTCTGAAACTATTTGATATTTTAGAAACGTACAAATTTGACCGGGAGCTTTCTCAGGAAGAAAAAAATGCTTCTATATCCTATATTTTAAATAGTGATTTGCTGATTATTGATGATTTGGGAACAGAGCTTAACAACAGTTTTACATCGTCCCAGCTCTATCATTGTATTGATACCAGGCTGACGAATCACCGCTCTACGATCATTTCTACCAATTTATCGTTCGATGATCTGAGAGAACGGTACAGCGAACGTATCTTCTCCCGTATTACGAGCAACTATACTTTACTGAAAATCACCGGAGATGATATACGTCTGAAAAAGGCAATTATGCAACACTAGGTATTTTTTGTCTGGTGTTGTTGCAAAATATAATAATACACAATTATTTTCACACGGAGGAATTTTATCATGAGTCAAAAAGATCTGTCAAAAACTATCCCTTACGGAGATCTGGGAATCATCCCTTTGGAGAGCAGCAAAGCAATCGGAAAAAAAGTTGACGATTACATCGTGGGATGGAGAACTGAAACGAATGTGGATTCCTCAATTCATTTTACAAATTACAAAAAGAATTCTTATATTATTGATGCTGTTTGCCCACGTTTTGGTTCCGGCGAGGCCAAAGGCATCCTGAACGAATCCGTTCGCGGTAAAGATATTTATCTTTTGGTAGATGTTTGCAACCATAGTTTATCTTATAAGGTATGTGGCCAAGTCAACCACATGTCGCCGGACGATCATTTTCAGGATTTGAAGCGAATGATCGCAGCCATCAGCGGCAAGGCAAGACGTATCACGGTCATTATGCCATTTCTCTATGAAAGCAGACAGCACAAACGCAGTTCCCGGGAATCTCTGGACTGTGCTTTGGCACTTCAGGAACTGACCAACATGGGCGTAGAAAACATCATTACTTTTGACGCTCATGATCCACGAGTGCAAAATGCAATTCCACTGAAAAGTTTTGAAACGGTACAGCCTACCTACCAGTTTATTAAGGCTCTTCTTCAAAATGTACCGGACATTCATATGAAGCCGGAAAATATGATGATCATCAGTCCTGATGAGGGCGCCATGGGCAGAGCTATCTACTTTGGAAATGTTGCCGGGGTAGATGTTGGTACCTTCTATAAGAGAAGGGATTATACAAAGATTGTGGAGGGACGTAATCCTATCATTGCTCATGAATTCCTTGGTGCGGATGTGGCAGGCAAAGATGTAGTCGTTATTGATGACATGATTTCTTCCGGAGAAAGTATGATTGACGTGGCAACGGAACTGAAACGCCGTAACGCAAACCGCATTTTTGTCGCTTCTACTTTCGGCTTGTTCACCAACGGGCTGGCGAAATTTGATGAAGTATATAAGAGTGGTCTGATTTACCGCGTAATGACGACCAATCTCGTATACCAGCCGGAAGAACTTCTGGAACGTGAGTATTATATCAATGTAGATATGAGCAAATACATTGCTTTACTCATAGACACCCTAAACCACGACGCTTCCATCGCTGAGTATCTGAATCCGACAGAGCGGATTGAGCGGATTCTGAAGAAATATCATCAAGAACGTAATTAGTTCCGTGTTCTTTCACAGGAGGATGCCTAAAATAGTTTTTTCTGTAAATGTCAGAAAGTGACGTGAGGAAAAACCATCCCAATGGTGTCAGGCCTGAGACAAATTTTACTGTCACTTGTCTCAGGTCTGACACCAACTATTATTGCGTCTGTGGTTCGGTTCCCCCTTCTGTGCCACCCTGCTCTTCTGGTGGTTCCGGTGGTTCCGGTGTGGCAGGTTCCGGCGTGGCCG
>JALENH010000082.1 GCA_022767895.1 Eubacterium sp. | reverse complement strand
TAGAAAGACGGTGATTCCACGGCCTCATCACGCTGCAGGGTAAGGAAAATCGTTCCATCTGCTGCCATGGCTTCTTCAATCGCCCTCTTGGTAATTTCCCTGCTAATATCTAAATGAACCAGCATACCTGGCAGTACTGTCATACCGCGCATAGCAAGAATCGGCATGGTTTTCATTTGCTGTTCACTCATAAGCTCTCCTGTCTTCATGCCCTCTTTCAGGCACTTTCGCTTTCCTCAGTCTCTTTTTCCGGCTTCTTTTCTTCAATCACCGGCACTTCCTTGCCTGCTGCCAGAAGTTTCGGCTCGCCGTCACCGGTAATAGTTTCTTTGGTTATAATACACTCCGTAACATCCTCTCTGGATGGCAGCTCATACATGTAATCCATCATGCTGGTCTCCAGAATAGCACGAAGTCCGCGGGCACCTGTCTTTCTTTCATTGGAAAGTCTGGCCACCTCCGTAATCGCATCATCCTCAAAGGACAACTTGACACCATCCAGAGCAAGCAGTTTCTGATACTGCTTGGTAATGGCATTTTTCGGTTTTGTCAGAATTTCCTTCAGTGCCTCTTCATCCAGAAGATCCAGAGCAACTGTCACCGGCACTCGGCCAATAAACTCCGGAATCAAACCAAATTTTACAAAATCCTGTGGCAGAGCCTGCTTAAACAATTCTCCCACATTCTGTTTGGTAGAATCAGCAATATCCGCATTGAATCCAATGGACTTTTTATCAATTCGGGAACTGATAATCTTGTCAAGACCATCAAAAGCCCCACCGCAGATAAAGAGAATATCGCTGGTGTTGATGTGGAAAAACTCCTGCTGCGGATGTTTTCTTCCTCCCTGTGGTGGCACGCTGGCGTCGGTCCCCTCCAAAATCTTCAGGAGTGCCTGCTGTACACCTTCTCCGGACACCTCACGGGTAATGGATACATTTTCGGCTTTCTTCGTAATTTTATCAATTTCATCCAGATAAATTATTCCGTGCTCGGCGCGCTTAATATCATAATCTGCCGCCTGAATAAGTTTCAGAAGAATGTTCTCCACATCCTCACCCACATAGCCGGCTTCTGTCAGCGTTGTCGCATCGGCAATGGCAAATGGCACATTGAGAATCTTTGCCAGTGTCTGCGCCAGATATGTTTTACCGGAACCGGTCGGTCCCACCATAAGGATGTTACTCTTCTGCAGTTCCACATCCATATTCTGTCCGGATGTGATTCTCTTGTAGTGATTGTAAACAGCTACGGAGAGAGCCTTTTTGGCATCCTCCTGTCCTACCACATATTCATCGAGAAATTCTTTGATTTCTTTCGGCTTCAAAAGATTAATCTCCATCTCATCTTCCGCCGTATCATAATTATCCTGATATTCCTCTGCCAGAATTTCATCACAGAGGTCAACACATTCATCACATATATAGACTCCATTCGGTCCGGCTATGAGCTTGTGGACCTGATTCTCTGTTTTACCACAGAAGGAGCAGTGAATCTTCGGCATATTGTTGTCGTTACTTTTCCCTGACATCTTTTTACACTAACCTCCATCGTTCTAAAATATCGCAAAATGGCGCCGGCGTTGCGGCACCATTTGACCTGTTTATTCTTTGTCCTTTGTCTCGTTGCGGTTCTCTACAATTTCATCTATGAGTCCATAGGCTTTAGCCTCCTCTGCACTCATGAAATTATCCCGCTCGGTATCTTCGGTAATCTTCTCCACAGACTGTCCTGTGTTGGCAGCGAGAATCTCATTCAATTTCTTTTTCGTTTTCAAAATGTTCTCTGCCACAATCTGAATTTCTGTCGCCTGTCCCTTTGCACCGCCTGATGGCTGATGAATCATCACTTCCGCATTCGGCAGGGCAAAACGCTTACCCTTGGCTCCACTGGAAAGCAGGAAAGCACCCATGCTGGCAGCCATGCCAATACAAATCGTCGAGACATCACATTTCACATAATTCATCGTATCATAAATTGCCATACCAGCTGTTACAGAACCGCCCGGACTGTTGATATACAACTGAATATCTTTGTTCGGGTCCTCCGATTCCAAAAATAAAAGCTGGGCAACTACAAGACTTGCTGTCTGGTCGTTCACTTCGTCTGCCAGAAAAATAATTCTCTCTTTCAGCAGACGGGAATAAATGTCGTAGGAGCGTTCTCCTCCCCGGCTTGTCTGTTCAATGACGTAAGGTACCAATGCCATATCGCCATACCTCCATTCACGCTATCAATCTATTTTTCTATTTGTCTTCCTTTTCTTCTTTCTCCGGCTCAACTTCAACCGCATTCTTCACAACAAAATCAACTGCTTTCTGTACAGCCAGATCCTGTGCAATCTGCTCTTTCTCGTTGTCACCGATCATCTCTTTGACCTTGTCCACTTCCATCTGGTACATCGACGCCATATTCTCAATCTCTTTGTCGATGTCCTTGGCAGTAGCTTTAATCTTCTCTTCCTTTACAATTGCCTCCAAAGCCAGTCTTGTGCGAATGCGTTTCTCTGCCTCCGGCTTCATCTGACCCATCAGAGCATCCGGTGTCATACCGGTCATCTGCATATACTGCTCAAAGGAAAGTCCCTGACCGGAAAGTCTTCCGGCAAATTCCTGAATCATCTGCTGAGTCTGTTCTTCAATCATTGGTTCCGGAATCTCAACTGTGATATTCTCCACAACTTTCTCTACAACAGCATTTTCCTTTTCTCTCTTAGCTTCTTCCTTTTTACGCTCTGTCAACGTTTTCTTCACACTGGCTTTGTATTCTTTCAGTGTCTCAAATTCAGAAACCTCACTGGCAAACTCATCATCCAGTTTTGGCAATTCTTTCTTCTTAATCTCTTTCACAGTAACCTTGAACAGTGCCGGTTTTCCTTTCAGAGATGCTTCATGATACTCTTCCGGGAAAGTGACATTGACTTCTACTTCATCACCGGTCTTTTTGCCAACCAACTGATCTTCAAAAGTATCAATGAAGGAGTGACTTCCGATTACCAGCGGATAATCTTCTCCCTTTCCTCCCTGGAACGGCTCACCATCAACAAAGCCCTCGAAGTCGATAACAGCAGTATCATCCTTCTTAATTCCTCTGTTATCTACTGTAATCATACGGCTGTTCTGCTCACGTACCTTATCAATCTCGGCATTGACATCGGCAGCCATTACCTTAACGACTTTCTTCTCTACCTCAATCCCCTTGTACTCACCAAGAGTGACTTCCGGTTTTACTGCTACCGTAGCAGTAAAGACAAACTCTTTGCCCTTACCGATGTCTACCACATCAATCTCCGGACGGGAAACAATCTCCAGACCACTCTCTTTTGCTGCTTCTTCATAAGCATCCGGAATAGCAAAATTAGCTGCGTCCTCATAAAACACTTCCGGACCGTAAAGTTTCTCTACCATCTTACGTGGAGCTTTTCCCTTACGGAATCCCTGAATACTGATATTCTTCTTGTTCTTATTATAGGACTTCACCATCGCTTCCTCAAACGCCTCTGCGCTGACAGTAATGGTGATCTTTGCCATGCTCTTTTCCAAATTCTCGACTGTGTAACTCATTTCATTTTCCTCCAATTTTTCTTAATAGATTCGATAATTTCCACTCAGTGCCAATAGAGCAAACAGATACAGGCAATTATCATAATATCTTCTCTCTCCTGTACGAAGTGGTGTATTCCAGAAACGTTCTACACATTCCTTCGCATAAGGACCATCTGCAGCAAGAGATGCCTGTGCATTCGTCGCTATTATTGCGACCGGATGCAGCGCCGGTTGATCAATCACCGTACCATCAATCTCGTATATTTTAAATTCTTCGTCTTTGTGCGTTTCGCAGAAGAATTTCTGCACTTTGTTGTTATTTTCCACATTCCATTCGTCCGCCGCAAACCATTCATAATCCAAACCAATATTGGCAATTACGCGGTAAGAATCACTATAATACCAGTCATGACGTCCACCAAAAACATCCTGCTCTTTCTCATATGGCGTTCCATCATAATAAGCATACTCGGCAGCCAGTCCGGTATCCGGATGACACGCCTTCTTCAAGTACTCACGGCTGGCTTTCGCTGCCTTTTTCCAAAATGGACGATCTTCTTCGTTTGCCCACATAGCAAACAATTCATAAAAATGTGCACAATGATAAGATGGATCACTGAATTTGCGACTCGGGATAAAACGAATCAAATAGTTCTCCGGTTCCATAATCGGATCACCCGGTTCCTTTTCTCCATTATGAATACATGCACTCAAAATATTTCTTGCTTCCTGAGAATAGTTGAAGATGCCCTCTCCATCTCCCCAGCGGTGAGAAGCAAAAAACAATGCCATAGCAAAAAATTCTTCTCCATCCGGGGCAGGACCGTAATCATTCTTTTCTCCTGTGGTCTTACAGGACCATGCAAAATATCCCTTGTTGTAACCGTCCTCCATATACATATAGGTTCTTGCCCATTTCCAGACACGGTCGAATTCCTTCTTCATATTCATCTGAACACACATCATCATGGCATAGGACATTCCCTCAGTACGGGCATCAAAATTCCCGGTATCTTCAAAATATCCCATGTCATCTCCGGCCTCAAAATAAAACTTTTCTCCCTCCGGGCCGTAGAATACAGTATGAAATGCATCTTGCAATTTTTTGTCAATCTCTTCCTGTGAATGTCCCAGTTCCGCAAAAAGATTGCGATACTGTCCTGTGTAAAATGCACCTTTCATTTTCCAATCTCCTTTATCTTTATTCTATCAGTGACCTATTCCACAACGTGTCCCTTGTCTTTTAAAACCTGAACAATCCGATCCACGTTGACTCTGCACATCTCATCGGTCTCTGCTTCAACCATAACACGCACCAGTGGCTCAGTACCACTCTCACGCAGGAGCAGCCGTCCGGATTCTCCGAGATTCTTTGTCACTTCCTCCGCAGCTTTCTGAACATCGGCGTCCTCTCTGGCTGCCACTTTATCTTTCACCTTCACATTAACCAATAACTGTGGATAGATTACCAGTTCTTTGGTAAGCAGCGAAAGCGGTTTATCATAATGAAGCCAGGCTTCCATAATCATCAGAGAGGTAAGAATACCATCTCCAGTCACCGCATGTTCCTTAAAAATGATATGACCGGACTGTTCTCCTCCAATCACATAATCATTTGCCATCATATTTTCACAGACATACTTATCACCTACTGCCGTCTGCTCATAACGGATTCCCAACTTATCAAAAGCTTTATACAATCCCATGTTGGACATCACCGTGGTAACCACCGTGTCATCTTTCAATTTGCCCTGTTCCTTCAGGTATTTTCCACAAAGGTACAAAATATGGTCACCATCAATCACTTTGCCATCATCATCCACAGCCAGACAACGGTCAGCATCACCATCATAGGCAAAGCCAATGTCTGCCCCGGTATCATATACAAGGCTCTGAAGTGCTTCAATATGAGTGGAACCGCAATCACGATTAATATTGGTTCCATTTGGCTCGTCATGACGGGCAATTACCTGTGCCCCCATAGCCTCAAAAATCTCCTTGGCAATCATGGAGGCGGATCCGTTTGAAAGATCCAACGCAACGGTCTTGCCATCAAAAGGCTTCTTCACAAGGCCTTTCAGATATTCAATATATTCGTTACGCCCTTCGGTATAATCAAAGCAACGTCCGATATCTTCTCTTCCTGCCAACGGCAATTCCGGGATTTCTCCATCAATATATTTTTCAATCTGCTCCTCAATTTCGGGCTCCAACTTGTGTCCCTGGCCATTAATCACCTTAATCCCGTTATCAAAATAAGGGTTATGGCTGGCTGAAATCATAATACCGCAGTCAAATTTCTCTTTTCGCACGAGATACGACACACTTGGTGTCGTCGTCACATGCAGTTCGTACACATTCGCACCGCTGGCTGTCAGTCCGCTGGCCAATGCTGTCTCAAACATATATCCCGACAGTCTGGTATCCTTTCCTATTACAACACGTACTGCGTGATCGTCATTTTGAAAATAGTTTCCCAAAAATCGACCAACTTTATATGCATGTTCCACGGTCAATGTGACATTGGCTTCACCGCGAAAACCATCCGTTCCAAAGTACTTCATGTCATACTCCAATCTGCCTTTTTTTGGCACAACAATTAATTTGGGCACAAATCCCCCAAAACTCCATATGTACTACATTATACACAATGGATAATGAAAAAGCAACTAAAAGTTGAGAAAGGGTTTGTGCCAACTGTTCGTTGGCACAAACCCTCCATATGTTTCAGTTGCTTTCTTCACTTTCCTGCTGTTTCATGACACGCTTGACCAACGGAAGGGAGAATCCCTTCCGGGCCAGATAGGCAATTACCTTATTCTTGTCCGAATAATCCATATCTGACAACCGTTTTCCCTTTAAACGCTTTTTTAACAGATGTGTGAGAGCAGTCTGCTCATCTTCCTCTTCGTAGGATTCGAAGGCAAGTGCCAATACATCTTCCTCAACACCCTTGTTTTGCAGTTTATAGCGCAGTTCCTTCCTACTACGGTTCCCTTTGTGAAAAGAAATATAATTTTCTGCATAACGCAAATCATTAATGTACCCAAAACCAATCACATATTCCATAGCATATGTGGAAGCCCGCTCTGAAAACCCGGCACGATACAGTCTGTCCTGCAATTCCTTTCTTGTGCGGTCCTGCTGCAAAAGAAGATTCATCGCCTTCTCTGCCGCCTTCCGGCACTCCTCCTGCTCCGGACCAAGCAGTACCTCGTTCATGAATTATTCACCTTTCTTATTGGTCTTTTTCCCTTCATCACCAGCTGTCTCTATATCAATCTCATCCGCATCCGAATCCTTCGGCATACATTTGTCTCTGACAACAGAATCCACTTCCGCAAACACTTCCGGATGATCTGTCAGATACTTTTTCGCATTCTCACGTCCCTGTCCGATACGTTCTCCCTTATATGAATACCACGCTCCGCTCTTCATAATGATGTCATTCTTAGCTGCCAAATCCAAAAGATCTCCCTCTCTGGAAATCCCCTTTCCGAACATAATATCGAACTCAGCTTCCTGGAACGGAGGTGCCACTTTATTCTTTACCACCTTAACGCGAACACGGTTACCAATCTTCTCGCCGGCCTGTGACAATGTCTCAATTCTTCTCACATCCATTCGCACAGACGCATAAAACTTCAGGGCACGTCCTCCGGTAGTCGTCTCCGGATTCCCAAACATCACACCAATCTTCTCACGAAGCTGGTTGATAAAAATAACGGTA
>JALENH010000072.1 GCA_022767895.1 Eubacterium sp. | reverse complement strand
GCCCAGAACGAGTCTGAATTGAAAAATCCTTGGCCGTCAATGCTTTTGTACCAGACAATACAACTCGAATCACTTTCCCGCTCGGCACGGATACACTGGCAATCCCTGCTCCTACCGTCACAGTCACTTTTGCTTTCTTACCACTTCCATCGGTTGCCTTCGCTGTAATAACTGCCTTACCATCACGAATTCCTTTTACAACACCCTTCGAGGATACGGTAGCCACTCTCTTGTTGGAAGATGTCCATGCAATTTTCTTGCTGACATTCTTTGTCGGACTCACTTTTGCCTTCAGCGTCTTCTTGGCACCGGCCGCAAGAACAAAATTACCGGAATTCAGTTTAACTTTTTTCACTACTTTCTTCTTAACAACTACTTTAATGGTTGCCTTTTTCTTTTTGTTCTTCTTGGAAACAACAGTAATCTTTGTCTTTCCTGCTGCCTTCGCCTTAACAACACCTTTGCTTGTTACCGTGGCAATCTTCTTATTGGCAGATTTGTAGGTGACCTTCTTGTTAGTTTTTTTGTTTGGTGTTACCTTCACCATTGATGAAAGCTTCACCTTCTTACCCTTTGCCACATAAGCAGTCTTTCCTGACGGAGCCACAACCGTCACTTTCTTCACTTTCACCTTCGCATCTGCCGTCTGTGGATTCACAACAGCTCCTGCCGCGAAGGCAAGCGTCAGTGCCAAAGCACCTGTCAGAGCATAAGCTGACATTTTTTTCATTTTCTTTCCCTCCTATCTTTGAACAATCCGGGAAACTCCTCTCCCAGACATCTCATAATACAATACTTATACACCATATCATAATTCCTTTCCATTTACAATATGTCTATCTTCAAAAAACACCAAAAATCCCTTTGTACCTCCGCAAAATATAGTTGCATTTTCTCGCTGTTTATATTAGAATAAAAGTACTGATTTTGTTTCAAAAGTGCTTGTACTCACAGGCACAGTAAAACGAATAAAATAAGGAAAGGATGGTTTTTGAAAAATGATGACAAACAACATGCCAAAAACAAAAATCGGAATTGTTGCAGTAAGCCGTGACTGTTTTCCAGAGTCACTTTCTGTCAACAGAAGAAAGGCTTTAGTAGAAGCTTACACAAAGAAATATGGCGCTGATGACATTTATGAATGTCCAATCTGTATCGTAGAGAGCGAAATCCAAATGGTTGAAGCTCTGGAGGATATCAAAAAAGCCGGCTGTGATTCTCTTTGTGTATACCTCGGAAACTTCGGTCCTGAAATTTCCGAAACACTTTTGGCAAAACACTTTGACGGCCCTGTAATGTTCTGTGCCGCTGCTGAGGAATCCGGCAACAGCCTGATGGATGGCCGCGGAGATGCTTACTGCGGTATGCTGAATGCCAGCTATAACCTGAAACTGAGAAACACAAAAGCTTACATCCCTGAATATCCGGTAGGAACAGCAGAAGGATGCGCTGACATGATTCATGAGTTTGTTCCGATTGCTCGCGCTGTTGTAGCATTGAACAACTTAAAGATTATCAGCTTCGGTCCTCGTCCGCTGAACTTCCTTGCATGTAACGCTCCGATTAAACAGCTTTACAACATCAATGTTGAGATTGAGGAGAACTCTGAGCTTGATTTGTTTGAGGCATTCAACAAACATGCAAATGACGAGAGAATTCCGGAAGTCGTTGCAGACATGGAAAAAGAGCTTGGTGCAGGTAACAAGAAGCCTGAAATCCTTGCCAAACTGGCTCAGTATGAACTGACTCTTCTGGACTGGATTGAAGATCACAAAGGTTACAGAAAATATGTTGCCATCGCTGGAAAATGCTGGCCGGCTTTCCAGACACAGTTCGGATTCGTTCCCTGCTATGTCAACAGCCGCCTGACTGCAAAAGGTATTCCGGTATCCTGCGAGGTTGATATCTACGGTGCACTCTCCGAGTTCATCGGAACCGTTGTCAGCCAGGATGTTGTTACACTTCTTGATATCAACAACTCTGTTCCGGCAGATTTGTATGATGCTGACATCAAGGGCAAATATGGCAATTACACACTGAAAGATACTTTCATGGGATTCCATTGCGGCAATACAGCAGCCTGCAAGTTGTCCTTCCATGAGATGAAATACCAGAAGATTATGGCCCGCTCTCTTCCAATCGAGGTTACTAACGGAACTCTTGAGGGAGACATCATTCCTGGCGATATTACTTTCTTCCGTCTTCAGAGTACAGCAGATGCAAAGCTTCGCGCTTACATTGCACACGGTGAAGTACTTCCGGTTGCTACCCGTTCCTTCGGTGCCATCGGTGTATTCGCAATTCCTGAGATGGGACGTTTCTACCGCCATGTATTGATTGAGGGCAATTATCCTCATCATGGTGCTGTTGCATT
>JALENH010000012.1 GCA_022767895.1 Eubacterium sp. | reverse complement strand
TGCGCCGCAGTTCGCTGGGGGCACTTAAGCCCGGCAGCCGGGTGAATCTGGAGCGTGCGATGGCAGCAGACGGACGTTTTGGTGGACACATTGTGGCGGGCCATATTGATGGTACCGGCAGGATTGAGGGCATTGAAAAGGATGAGACGGCGGTGTGGTACCGGGTGTCGGCGGAACCGGAGGTGCTCCGCTATATTGTCGAAAAGGGATCCATCACCATAGACGGCATCAGCCTGACGGTGGCAGCCGTGACAGAAAAAGATTTTCAGGTGTCCATCATTCCTCATACTCAGGCCAATACCGTACTGGGGGACAGGACGGTGGGAGATGTGGTGAATCTGGAGACGGACATCATCGGAAAATATGTAGAAAAATTAGTGACCGGCGGACAGCCGCAGAAAAAAGAAAGTAAACTGACCATGGAATTTTTGGCAGAGCATGGTTTTTAGAAAGGATTGATAAAATGGCAGAATTAGCAACAATTGAGGAAGCACTTCAGGATTTAAGAGAGGGGAAATTAATTCTTGTGATTGATGACCCGGACCGGGAGAATGAAGGGGATCTGATTTGTGCGGCAGAATTTGCCACCACAGAAAATGTCAACGCTATGGCGTCGTTGGCCAAGGGATTGATTTGTATGCCTATGAGCCGGGAGATGACGACAAAGCTGGGACTTAGTCAGATGGTGGCAGTGAATACGGACAACCATTCCACGGCATTTACGGTGTCCATTGATCACGTGGATACCACCACGGGAATTTCCGCAGTAGAGCGTTCCCTGACGGCCATGAAATGTGTGGAGGACGATGCAAAACCAGAGGATTTCCGGCGTCCCGGGCATATGTTTCCACTGGAGGCCAGAGAGGGCGGTGTGCTCAAACGAGCAGGACACACGGAGGCTACGGTGGATTTGATGAAACTGGCCGGATTGAAGGAGTGCGGTCTTTGCTGTGAAATCATGCGGGAGGATGGCACGATGATGAGAACGACGGAGCTGTTGGAGTTCGCCAAAGAGCATGATTTGAAGGTCATTACCATTGAGGCGTTGATTAAGAAACGTTTGGAGAAGGAAAGTCTTGTGAAGAAAGAGGCGGAGGCCAAACTTCCGACTAAATATGGGGATTTTCGGATTCACGGCTACGAAAATATTACCAATGGAGAACATCATGTGGCACTGACCATGGGAGATGTGTCGAATGGCGAGCCGGTGCTTTGCCGGGTACATTCGGAGTGTCTGACCGGAGACGTCTTTGGTTCTTGCCGGTGTGACTGCGGGGAACAGCTGGAAAATGCCATGCGCATGATTGCCAGAGAGGGTCGTGGTGTTCTCGTTTATATGCGGCAAGAGGGCCGGGGAATCGGTCTTTTGAATAAATTGAAGGCCTATGAACTGCAGGAACAGGGCTATGATACGGTAGAGGCCAATGTCAAACTTGGTTTTCCACCGGATTTGAGAGAATACGGAATTGGTGCCCAGATTTTGTATGACCTGGGTGTGAAGAAGCTTCGGCTTCTCACCAACAATCCCACGAAGATTGCCGGACTGGCGGGTTATGGCATCCAGATTGAGGAACGTGTTCCCATCGAGATACCGCCCAAACCGGAGGACTACAAGTATCTGGTTACGAAACAGGAAAAAATGCAGCATATGACTCATTACAAAACTGAAAATGCTGAAAATAAATAAAAGAAAGTGAGGAAAAAAACATGAAAACACTGGAAGGAAATGTAATTGGAGAAGGATTGAAAATCGGAATTGTGGCAGCAAGATTTAACGAGTTTATTGTGAACAAACTCATTGGCGGGGCAGAGGATGCACTGGTGCGCCACGGCGTGAATACGGACGATGTGGAACTGGCCTATGTGCCGGGAGCTTTTGAGATTCCCATTGTGGCACAGAAAATGGCAGAGAGCGGTAAATATGATGCGGTGATTTGCCTGGGTGCGGTAATCAAAGGTTCCACGTCTCATTACGATTATGTCTGCGCAGAGGTCAGCAAAGGAGTAGCTGCG
>JALENH010000050.1 GCA_022767895.1 Eubacterium sp. | reverse complement strand
AGCAGTTCTACACTCCGTTCTACCCTTACTTCCTCTTCTTCTAATGCTTCTGCAATTTCCGGCACAGACTGTTTCCTGTTCCACTTTTTTGCTATCAAATGGACCAATGTCTGCATCTTGCCACGGGCGGCTCCTTGGGCCATACCACGCTCCATACCTTCCCGCTGGCCCCGGCGCAGAATCGTCTTCGCCTCGTACTCCAGCACCTGTCCTACCATGACGCTCCTCACCTCCTTCTGCACGCGGTCATAATTCTTCGTCAGATGATCAATCACTTTCCCAGATAAATCCATAATCGTACATTTCGTGTACTCATTGATTGTCCCCATCCGGCACAATTCTTCCAAATGCTCCCGGATGGACTCGAACTCCTGTCGAAGCTTATGTCTTGCCTTTTCATCATTCTCATACGCACTCAGACTTTTCTCGAAAAAGAAAATATAAAAAGGTAATAGAATATACAGTTTCTTCTCGAAAATCTCTTTCAGCGTATACGTCTGCATTCTCATAACCGGGACTTTGTAGGATACTTTGCCGCCCGGCGTATGTACAATTACGGTTAATTGATTCTTCTGTGTCTCTTTCCCTCGCAGATACAGCACCCCCGAATGGGGAAATCTTACTTCAAGGACATCATCCCTGACTTCGCTCCCGTCCAATGCAATCTGAGTATCGTACTCGAACATGCGAATGAGCATCGTATGATCTTCGCCGCTCTGACATTCCAGATGGTACCGCCTTTTCTGCCTGCCGCAAATCGTAAACCAGGTATCCGTCACCCGTTTCTCTTCCTCCCCGTCCTGCTGAACCATAAACTGCTCGTTGGGATTAAAGCGGATTTCCTCGTCTCCTGTGAAATTCTCCCCAAACATTTCGTTCACATAGGGAATCAGCAGACTCCGGCAGTCGTTCACCAGGGTACGAAACACATCATCATATGGTGTATTTGCCACGCCACCCTTCCTTTCCTGTATTCTATCACAGGTCGGCCTGTTTTGTAAACATCTTGTGCACATTTATATTATACTATGGTTGACAAGGAAAAATCAACTGTCGTCTAGTCGTTTCAGAGGGGCTGTTAGCGACTGAACGACAAAGGAGCGTGCTTTTTGTATGGAAATCATTGTAATAGTTGACAATGCCGAACAGAGTGGGTAATATAATCTTAGCCTTGTATCAGTTTTACTGACGGGGCAGACAAAAGAGTATCAAGGAGGAGTTGTTTGCTATGAAAAGAAGAAAAATTGTTTCGTTGCTTTTAGTTGTTTCCATGTCCGTTGTATCCATCGCTTTCTCTTCAGTTGGCGAACCGTCAATGGCAAAATCCTACTCCCTCAATCGGAAAAAGCTGGAGTTGAATTTGGGAAAGAGTTTTAAACTTAAAGTAAAAGGTGGAAAGTCGGTAAAATGGTCTGTGAAGAACAAAAAAATAGCGACTGTGACTAAAAAAGGAATGGTGAAAGCCAAAGCTGTCGGAAAAACTGTGGTATGTGCCAAGGTGAAGGGGAAGACTTTAAAGTGCAAGGTGACTGTCAGTTATACCGATCCCGAGAAAAAGGTTTTGGATTATATCGACTATATGAACAATGGAATGTTAGACGAAATGATGGGTTGTATTGACCCGAAGGTGAGCAAACCGTATTCCGGTCTTTCATCGATTTTTGGTAAGATGAGTGCATTTCTTACCAGTTTGATGCCTATGGTTTCCTCAGAAAATGAGTATATTGTATTTTATCCTCAAAAAACAACATATAGTAGCAATGGGAAAAAAGCAACCGTGATCGGAATTTCAGAAAAGTACTCGGCGAACGATGAATTGCAGGAAAGACAGGCGGATTCAAAGTACTTCCTGAAAAAGATTGTGGATACATGGTATATTACGGAAAAGTAGTTGTTGGTTGTGGGGCTACCGATAAATATGAGTTTATAGAATTGTAAGAATATGATTTTAACTTATGAAAAAGGAGAGGAGTTTCGTATGTTTCTGGAACAGTTTGCCGATTTCAACTCCATATGTATCCAGTGTCATGACAGCCCGGATGCCGATGCGCTGGGGGCTGGCTATGGCCTCTATGCCTACTTTACCAGTAAGGGAAAAGATGTACATCTAATCTATGCGGGAGAGCACCAGATGACGAAGCCTTCTCTTCTTATGATGGTGGACAAGTTGCAGATTCCGGTGGAATATGTGACAGAACTGCCGGAGCATGACATACTGGTGACGGTGGACTGCCAGTACGAGGGAGGCAATATCACGCCGCTGGCGGCGAAGAAGGTGGCAATGATTGACCATCACCCCGTCTGCGTCGATACCGATGAGTGGTGTTTTATTTTCCCGGAATTCGGCAGCTGTTGCACCGTGGTTTGGGAACTGCTTCAGGAAGTGGGTTACGCTGTCAATGAGGACAGGAAGGTTGCCACTGCTCTGTATTACGGCTTGTACAGCGATACGGGAGAGTTGTCGGAGATTTATTATCCGGCGGACCGGCAGATGAGAGATTCCCTGAAGATTGACAGAGAGTGCGTGGAGCAGATGATTCACGCCAATCTGCTGCGGGAGGAACTGCAAATTGCCGGAGAGGCACTGACGGACTATTATTACGATGAGAAGCTGCGTTTTGCGCTGCTCCATACGAAACCCTGTGACCCTAATCTGCTGGGGGTAATCAGTGATTTGGTGAACTGTGTGGCCACCATTGATTACTGCGTCGTCTACAACGAGACCCCCATTGGGTATAAAATGTCGGTGCGTAGCACCAATATGAACCTTCCGGCCAGTGACCTTGCCGAATATGTCAGCCGTGGTATTGGTTCCGGTGGCGGACACATCAACAAGGCCGGTGGCATGATTATGAAACAGATGCTTGCCCTGCAGTATCCGCAGACAGAGGTTGAGCAGATTTTGCGGGAGCGGCTGCAGCAGTACATTAGTGAAGCCTCTTGCTGATTTCCATGAGAGGAATGGGCATCAGGGAGAGGATTCCCACTACGATCCATTCCCGCAAGCAGAGAGCCTGGGTGTGGAAGATGGCCTGCAGTGCAGGAACACAGATGACACAGCATTGCAAAGCGATACACAAAAGCACACTGAACAGAAGCTTTTTGTTTCCTGTGATGCCTGTTTCCAGCAGGGAGTGCTCACTTCTCATGTTGAAGGAGTGAATGAGCTGGGACAGGGAAAGGACGGCAAAGCACATGGTGGAGTTGCCGCTGGTGTAGGCGAAAAGCGCCAATGAGCCGATAAACAGACCTTCGATTACCATTTGAAAAACGGTGTCAAAATGAAAGATGCCACTGTTTTTCGGAAGGGGCGGACGGCTCATGCTGTCCGGGTCCGGTGGTTCGACGCCGAGGCACAGGGCAGGGAAGGAGTCGGTCACCAGATTGATGAACAACAGCTGTACCGGCAGCAGTGGAGCCGGCAGGCCAAAAAAGATAGCCACGAAAATAGTCATGATTTCCCCGATGTTACAGGAGAGGAGGAAATGAATGGCTTTTTTTATATTGTCATAGATGCCCCGGCCTTCTTTGACGGCGGACACGATGGTGGAAAAATTGTCATCCATCAGGATAATGTCGGCGGCATTTTTGGCCACATCGGTGCCGGTCTGCCCCATGGCACAGCCGATGTCGGCGGCTTTCAGAGCCGGGGCGTCATTGACGCCGTCCCCTGTCATGGCAACCACATTTCCCATTGCTTGATATCCCTTGACCAGACGGACCTTGTGGGCGGGAGATACCCGGGCGAAGACATGATACCGCTCCAGGGCGGCAGGCAGTGCGGAATCGGTGATTCGGTCCAGTTCCTGACCGGAGATGACTTCTTCTTCACCTCGGCAGATGCCCAGTTCCTTTCCGATGGCAGCGGCCGTGTTCCGGTGGTCACCCGTAATCATGACTGGTTGGATGCCGGCACGGCGGCAGCTTTTGACGGCGGCATAGGCTTCCGGTCGGGGCGGGTCCATCAGTCCTGCCATGCCGAGAAATGTCAGCTGTTCTTCCAGACAGTTCCCTGTCTGTTTGCTTTCAAAAGTGCGGAATGCGATGGCGATGACACGCAGTGCCTGGGTGGCAAATTGTTCTGCCTGTTCCGTAAGGCGGCTGCGCATGGGAGCGGTCATGGGAAGGATTTTTCCCTGTTCGTAATAGGAACTGCACCGGGACAGAATCAGTTCCGGTGCCCCTTTTGTGACGGACAGATACCCGTGGGGAGTCCGGTGAAGGGTAGTCATCCGCTTCCTTTCTGAATCAAAGGGGATTTCATGGACACAGGGTGACTCTTTCCGGACTTTTCCATAGTCGAGTCGCAGACCGGCTGCGTAGGAGATGAGTGCTTCTTCCAGAGGGCCGGTCTGGTTGTTACAGAGAAGGAAATGACGCAGCAGCGTTTTCTCCTGGTCGAGGCAGAAGGTGGTGCGGACAGTCATGCGGTTCTCGGTGAGAGTGCCGGTTTTGTCAGAACAGATGACGGAGGCACTGCCCAGTGTTTCCACGGCAGGGAGATGGCGGATGATGGCCCGCTGCTTCGCCATGCGCTCTACGCCGAGACTGAGCATGATGGTGACCAGTGCCGGAAGGCTTTCCGGTATGGCAGCGACCCCCAGACTGACGGAAGTCATAAACATTTCAAAGACAGGCTGGTTCTTCCGGATGCCGATGATGAATATAACAGCGCAGACTGCCAATGCCAGAATGCCCAGAACCTTCCCGGTGTGATTGAGGCGTCTTGTAAGGGGGGTTTCGGGAGCTTCCTCCCGGGAAAGCATCCCGGCGATATGGCCAATCTGGGTATTCATTCCTGTGTCCGTGACGCAGAAAAGACCGTTTCCGGTGGTGACCATGGTGCCGGAGAAAACCATGTTGGTCTGGTCGCCGGGGGACAGTTCGGGAGCAGTGAGAACGCCGGGAGATTTGTCCACACCTCCGGTTTCTCCGGTGAGGGCAGATTCCTCCACGGTGAGATTCCGGGCGGTGAGGAGTCTGCCATCAGCCGGTACCAGACACCCGGTGTCCAGATAGACGATATCACCGGGAACCAGTTCCGGTGAGGAGATGGTTTGTCTGGCACCGTCCCGCAGAACGTGGCATTCCGGTGTCTGGAGCGAGCGCAGGTGGGCGAGGGAGTGCTCGGCCTTCCGCTCCTGAAAGATACCCAATAGGGCGTTGATGACGACGATGGCCAGGATGATGACAGGATCGGTCAGATCCATTTCCCCTTTCAGATAGGAAGCAAGGAAAGAAATCAGGGCTGCCGCCAACAGGGTTAGAATCATGAAGTCTTTAAACTGGGCAGCAAACTGACGGAGGATGCCCGGGCCCTTTTCCTGTTCCAGCTCATTGGGGCCGTACTCCTTTTTTCGCTTTTGAACCTCTTTGGTGGAAAGTCCCCTGTCGGAAGGACAGGATAGTTTTCGTAAGAGTTCCTGAGTTTCCATCTGATACCAGTTCATAATTACCTCCCTAGCTCTGACTGTTTATGTCGAAATTGCTCCCCTCTTTCCCCTACTTTGCATAGAATGAAGTAAGCAAGAGGTAGGAGGAGCATGTGTTACTTGTTCTTTTGCTGGCGATTTCCGTCAGCCTGGATACATTGGGAATTGGCATGGCATATGCCATGGCGGGTATCCGTATCCCGAACCGAACCCGTCTTTTGGTTGCCTTTCTTAATGGGGGGCTCACCGGTCTGGCCGTGTTTCTCGGTGAACAATGCCTGACAGAGGTACCGGATTTGTGGTTTCAGCTTTTGGGCGGAAGCATCCTCATTGTACTTGGCATCAAAACTTTGTGGAATGCCTTGGGTGATAACAAGGCCGCCCAATACGATCGGGACAATTCCCGCAGTATTGACTTGAAAGAAGGCTGTGTTCTGGGCCTGGTACTGGCGCTGGATTCCGTAAGTGCCGCCTTTGGTATCGTGGGACAGGGGAAATGGGTCATTCTGTTCCCGCTATGTACGGCAATACTTTGTGGCTTCTTCCTCTGGGTCGGCGGGAAGTATACGTACAATGTGCGCCGTCTCAATGGTGTTAGCGGCGTACTTCTCATTATTCTTGGTTTGTTCCGACTTTACCCGCTTTTTTTCTGAAACGACGGAAAAGGAGGAAAATCAGGATGGCGATGCCGCCCCAGAAAATGTATTTTTTATATTGATTGAAGTATCGAAAGAAAATGCTTCTGTACTGATAAAAATAATAACCGAGTCCTGTCAGTACGGT
>JALENH010000044.1 GCA_022767895.1 Eubacterium sp. | reverse complement strand
GTGCATTATAATGATTCACCACGTTTTCATTCAGGCGGTTATCTTATTGCCAACCTTCATCTCTTTCCGGTTATTATTACTGTCGTAAGAACAGGAAATTTTCTTTTTGCCGCTGATGGATGGTGAGGGCATATTACGGTTAATATTATTTCATAAAGCAAAACGAAATTCAACCAAAGGGCCGAATTTTGTCGTTTAAGGGTCGATTTTTGCACTATAGTTTGGAAAGCTGGTGACAACTATCCTACGCTAGAGGGCCTGTCCATCGGTAACGACTGTCAATTTCCTTTTGTAAAATAATTTCTTTAAGTTCTCTATTTGTACAACAAAATATAAATCTCTAATTCATAAATTCAAAGGGAAAACCATAATTAATACTTGTAATTTTATTTTTAATTTCTCTTAATGTTATTTTAGGTAATTCCCGTGGATAATCAGTAGGCACGTCAATTCTATAATATATTTTATGCAAATTGCACCACTTTTTAGCCAAATCTAATCTTAACCAATCTTCTAAAATATAAACTTCTTCCTTAATTCCGGCCATTTTTACAAACATCCAAAATTTCCTCTCTTTTTCTGTATAACCTAATTGTGCAAAATATTGTTCCATCGCATCCAAATGTGTTAATTTGAAAAACCAACTGTATGCCCATTCATAGGTTTTTCCAACAACTTTTAAATATCCATTTTTCTCTAATTTTTTTTCAGATAACTTTGTTGTTCTAGAATAAAATTTTTCCTTTATTTGATATGGCTTATAAATTTCAAAATCGCTATACCTAAACCAATTTGTATATGCAAACTCATTATTATCCTCTACTAACGACCAATCACTATCCATATTTTCGTCTTCAGAAAGAGAATTAAATCTAATCAGCAAGTATTTTTTCCCATTTTCATCTATCATATCCATTAACCCCCTTAACTATGCTTGATATAGTGATAAACCAATATCATTATAACACACATTTTTTTATATTATAAGCAACCTTTAGCATTATTCCACCCAAGTTTTAAACAGAAAATATAAAACAAACATATATAATTTAGATAAAATCATTTTACTCTTCTTAATAATGCCGAATACATATTATCATATATTTTTTTCTGTGCATCACCATACCAAATATGAATTAAATGATGTTTATCATGATAATGTCCATAATTTCCATAGCCATGAACCTCCGGTGCCGAATTAGCTCCTGTAACAAAAGCCAACGTTTTAGCAGCTATCTGTGTATCCGCATATATGCCCCAAAGGTTACTTTTCTTTTGTTTCTTTTTTAGTTTACTGCGGGCATATGAATTTTTGAATTTTGCTTTAGTCAAAGACACCTTTTGATAAATGCTATTTGTTATAGCAGTTACTCCTAACGCATTAAGAGCCTGCTTAAATGATAATTTTTTCCCATATGTCTGCAATTTTCCTTTTTTTGCTACATATGTCAACTGATATTTTTTGCCTTTTTGTTGTCTCGGAGATACATCTGTTAATGTAATAGATTTACTATTAACTTGCGCTCTTAATTGTGCTTTTGACAACGTTTTTTTTCTTTGCTCACGTCGTGGTTCTGGTGCCGGCGCTGGCACAACAACCGATTCTGCAACTTTTTCAGCTGTTACAACTGTGGCTACTCCTGTCACAACCATCCCCGTTACATATATTGCATCCCCAATTGGCAGGGGACCATCTAATTCACATAACCACCATGTACCTGATGTCCATATTGCAAACGCACTTTGTCCATTTGGATCAATACTATTCACCCCATCATGCTCACAGTACTTATACAACAGCAGACTTTCCGGCTCATCACTTTCCCCTTTATACGTATCCCTCGACAGAAACCTCCCCACTTCCGGCTGATAATACCTCGCCCGAAGATAGATTTCCTCCGTCTCCTTATCATAGTACTCCCCGCAGTAACGGAACGGATTATCGTCTTTCCTATCCGAGTTCACTTCATTGCCAAAAGAATCATACTCGTAGATTTTCGTGACTTTGCCGCTTTCATCCGTCAGCTGCACCACGTTTCCATGCGGATCGGTTACATAATACTGTTTTTCGGTATCCGTTCCTTTATCCGCATACACAAGGTCATTCCCACGAACATATCTCTTCTGAACTTTACCGCTCTCGGATAGTTCCATCACCAGCTGATCCCCATCCCAGACAAAGAAGGTCTTCTCCCCATTCACCGTCTTACCGGTACGCAGCCCTTCGGCATCATACGTAAAGCTGACTTTATAGTTCTTTGTCAGCGTCTGGGTCAACTGATTCAAAGCATTATAGTGATTCACGACATTCTCATTCAGGCGGTTATCTCCCAGCGTCACGTCGATGTCGACATAGCTGCTATCCTTTTTATCACTTGGGATTTCATAGCGGTTGACGGTAGCAAGCTGGTTCCCATTCTTATCATTTTTGTAAATAACTACCGAGTCCTCCTCCGTGTCGGTGTTCAGGGTATCCGTACGGAGCAGTTCATCGTTCTTATTGTATTTGTAGGCAGTTACCTTATTGCCAACCGTCATCTCTTTCCGGTTGTTATTACTGTCATAGGTATAGGAAATGTCCTCACTGCCTGTCTTCTTCTCTTTCGTGATACGCCCTAATAAATCATAGGTGTAGGTCGCTGTCTTTTTCGACTTCTTTCCATCCTCATCTATCGTATCCGCTGTCTCTTTGGCTTTCTGTCCA
>JALENH010000038.1 GCA_022767895.1 Eubacterium sp. | reverse complement strand
ACGCGGATAGTATCGGAGACGCTTTCTCCTTTGGCGGCAGAACTGGAATCTGCAGAAGAGAAACCGAGAACTTGTCCACCAAGATTCATCATGGCAGACTCAAAACTTAATCTTGTCCGGGTACTTGGTTCATAGAAGCAGGTGGCAAGCTTTTTTCCTCTGCACACCTCAGAAAATCTTGTTGGCTCTTGAATAATTTTCTCTGCCAAAGCAATCAACTCATTGATTTCATCCACTGTCAGATCAAGAGCATTCATTAGATGTCGCATAGTCCCTCCAATCTGCCATCTTATATGGCATCCGTATTTCATCTTATTCTACCCCATTTTTTATTCTATGACAATATAAAATCATGGAAAAAGAAAAAAACGCCTATATACAAACGTATATTCGCTTGAATTTCTGCAATATTTATGCTATTATCAATTCATATTACACAAAGGGGGAAAAATCTATGTTTAAGGACAAAAAGGTGAGTACTGTCATCACTGTTTCGTTGTCTATTATTACAGCAATTTGTATTATATGTCTATTTGTTGTGTCGAATCAGAATATGACAACAGCGATGAAAGAGACGGCAATGAACAACATGAAGACTTCTTTGGAAGCCAGAGAGAAAATTGTGGAACAATATGCAAAAGATTCCGAGACTCTTCTGATTGCATATTGTCAGGCTCCTATCGTTACTGAGGTGTTAAAGAATCCGACAGATAAGGATCTTTTGGAGAAGGCACAAAAGTATACTACGGATTACTTTAGCAAGCTGGATCGATGGGAAGGTGTATATACATCGCGCTGGGAAGATACCTATGTATATGCTCATAGTAACCCCAAAGCCGTGGGGATTACGTTCCGCGAGGGTGAGGCCTTGAAACAACTTCAGGATTCCATGACAAAAGCCAAAGGACTTTTCAGTGGCGGTGTCGTTGTATCCCCGGCTTCTAAGAAATTAATTTTATCATCGTATTGCCCGGTTTATGATACGGACGGTACGACTCCTTTGGGATTTGTAGGTGGTGGCCCTTTTGCCGAAACATTGAAAGAGATTTTTGATTCCATGAAGGTGGAAGGTTTAGATAATGCGGAATTTGCAATGATTAACACCACTTCCAAGATGCATATTTTCAACCAGGATACCAAGAAGATGGCAACGGAGATAAAAGATGAGCAATATTTAGAGATTATTGACCGCCTGCAGAAGAATCCAAAAGAAACATCCGGAACTCTCGAATATACTACGGATGACGGTGATTCCCGTATAGCGGTATATCGTACGGTTGGAGAACGCGGCTGGGCTGTGGTGATGAGTGATTCCAAGAGTGAAATCTATCAGGCAGCAAACAAAAACATGATTATGTTTGGAAGTATTTGTGTTGCGGCGTTCCTGCTGATTTTGGTGCTGGCATGGTTTGTTGTTAAGAAAAACACAAAGCCATTGGGATTAGTAGAAAAATCAATTGTACAATTGAGCGAATTGAACCTTGCACAGTCCAAGAATTTGGTTTCTTATGCCGGACATAAGAGCGAGATTGGTCATATTGCAACTGCATTAGATTCGTTATATGAAGTATTTGGCAATATTGTGCAGACTCTGGGTGAATGTACATCTTCTCTGAATGTTGCCTCAGAAACAATGAATGATGCTTCTATTTCTTTGCTTGGTGGTGTAGAGGACAATGCGGCTACGACACAGCAGTTGGCAGCAAGTATTATGACAACGAATGGTGCCATTGAAGTGGCCAACAAAGAAATTTCTCAGATTTCTGAACTTGTAGCGAAGGTAAAAGAAAAAGTTGAGAAGGGAGAGGAAAAGAGTAGCTCACTTATGGATATATCGAATGACATGAAAGACCTGGCAACTAACTCGCTTCAGGAAACAGATGAAAAAATGAGCGAAAACCGCAGGGAAATTGAGGATGCCATGAAAGAGCTACATACATTGACGCGCATTAATGATATGGTTGCTCAGATTATTGACATATCGAGCCAAACCAACCTGTTATCCTTGAATGCATCCATTGAGGCAGCACGTGCGGGAGAGGCAGGAAAGGGATTTGCTGTTGTCGCAGAGGAAATTGGTAATTTGGCTTCAAATTCATCGGAAGCGGCTGCTCAAATTCAAAATATCTGCACCGAAACAAATTCGTATATTGAGCGAATTCAGAAGTGTTTTGAAAACATTGTGACGTTCATGACCGAAGATGTTTCGAAACGTTTGGAGGATTTGTCTACATATGCAAACGAATCCAATGTTTCTGTAGAGAATGTTCAGGAAGTGATGAAAGAGATACAAGAGGTGTCTCTGGTATTTGCAGATTCCATTATGATGATGAAAGATCAGCTTGACACAGTACAGATTTCTTCCACTGAGAATGAGGCAGGAGTTCAGGGAATTGTGGAGAAAAACGAGCAAACCAACGAGACGGCAGAGGTTCTTGTAAATATTGTAAAAGAGAATAAACAAAATGCAGAATCTATTCAAACAATTGTTAATAAATTCAGTAAGTAATGGAAGGTATTGTGCAATAGAATAGATGCAATAAAGTGTTTCCCTTTGGAAGATGACGGAGATAGTTTATCGACAAGGGGGAGCACTTTTTTCTTATCTTTCTTGAAGAAAAAAAATAATTTGCATTCTGTCAGAAAAGCAAGTATACTATTATACGGAAAAATTTTCACTAATGTGTTAAAAAATATGAAGGAGGTTGTAAATGATAACATTATACGAAGGCGGCGCCTATCTGGTAAATGGAACAGAACTGGTTCCTGACAATGCGGATGCACTGGCTGCCGTAGAAAGCAAAACAGGTATCAAGACAACAAAGGAAGAAGCCGCCAAAGGTACAATGGCTTATGGGATTTTATCTTCCCACAACACTTCCGGCAACATGGAGAATCTGAAAATTAAATTTGACAAACTCACTTCCCATGATATTACATTCGTTGGTATTCTGCAGACAGCAAGAGCATCCGGTCTGGAAAAATTCCCGGTGCCTTATGTACTGACAAACTGTCACAACAGTTTATGTGCAGTCGGTGGAACCATCAATGAGGACGATCATGTATTTGGTCTTTCCTGTGCCAAAAAATATGGTGGTATCTATGTACCTCCTCATCAGGCCGTAATTCATCAGTTTGCCCGTGAAATGCTGGCTGCCGGTGGTGCTATGATTCTTGGTTCCGACAGTCATACCCGTTATGGTGCGCTGGGTACGATGGCAGTAGGAGAAGGCGGACCGGAGATTGTAAAACAGCTTCTTGAACAGACTTATGATATTCCAATGCCGGGCGTAGTTGCTATCCATCTCACCGGAAAACCGGAAAAAGGTGTTGGACCTCAGGATATTGCGCTGGCTATTATCGGTGCTGTGTTTAAAAATGGTTATGTGAACAATAAGGTAATGGAATTTGTCGGTGACGGCATTGATAACCTTAGTGTCGACTTCCGTATTGGTGTCGATGTTATGACCACGGAGACCACCTGCCTGTCTTCCATCTGGAGAACGGACAATGCTGTTAAGGAATTTTATGATATCCATGGAAGAAAAGATGACTTTAAGGAGATTGAACCGGCTCAGGTAGCTTACTATGATGGTGTAGTGGAAGTGGATCTTTCCCAGATTAAGCCGATGATTGCTATGCCGTTCCATCCGAGTAACGTATACTCCATCGAAGAATTAAATGGCAACTTGGAAGATATTCTTCGTGATGTTGAGAAAAAGGCTCTTGTCAGTCTGGATAACAATAACATTGACTTTAAGCTCACGGACAAGATTCATGATGGCAAATTGTATGTAGAGCAGGGTGTTATCGCCGGATGTGCCGGTGGTGGTTTTGAAAACCTTTGTGATGCAGCCGATATTCTTCGTGGAAAAACCATTGGTTCCGATGAATTTTCGCTCAGTGTATATCCTGCTTCTCAGCCGATTTTCATGGAACTTGTGAAAAATGGTGCGATTGCTGACCTCATGGCAACAGGTGCTACTGTGCGTACTGCCTTCTGCGGTCCTTGCTTCGGTGCGGGAGATGTACCAAGCAACAAGGGGCTCAGCATCCGTCATTCCACACGTAACTTCCCGAACCGCGAGGGCTCGAAGGTAACCAATGGACAGATTGCTTCCGTTGCTCTGATGGATGCCCGTTCCATCGCTGCTACAGCAGCCAATAAAGGGTATCTGACGGCAGCTACCGATATTGATGCAAACTTTACGAAACCAAAATACTATTTTGATAAATCCATTTATGATAACCGCGTGTTTGATGGCGTTGGCAAAGCGGATCCATCCGTAGAAATCAAATTTGGACCCAATATTGTAGACTGGCCGGAAATGCATGCTTTGACAGACAACGTTCTGCTGAAGGTGGTTTCCATGATTCATGATCCGGTTACCACAACCGATGAGTTGATTCCATCCGGTGAGACAAGTTCTTACCGTTCCAATCCACTGGGACTGGCAGAATTTACGCTGTCCCGTAAGGATCCGGCATATGTCGGAAAAGCAAAAGAAGTGCAGAAGGTGGAAAAAGCCCGTATCGCAGGTACCGATTTGTATGCAGAGGATGATAAGCTGAAAGCTGTGTATGATACGATTCAGGAGCAGTTTGATGTAAAACCGGAAGAAACGGAAGTGGGAAGTGTGATCTTCGCTGTGAAACCGGGAGATGGTTCTGCCCGCGAGCAGGCAGCCAGCTGTCAGCGCGTTCTTGGTGGTATGG
>JALENH010000026.1 GCA_022767895.1 Eubacterium sp. | reverse complement strand
CTTGACATTTACAAATTTTCGTACTATGATAAACGTGACTTGAGAAAGAGAAAAGCGTTGACGGAGACAGTAGCCTTTGCCGAAGCGTCCCAGTGAGCCGGAGACAGTGAAAACCCGGTACCAGTAGACACAGGTGAATATCCCTCTTGAGCTGCAAGGTCGAAAGCTTGTCGTGAGCCGAGTAGACCGCGCCGGTATCCCCCGTTATGTGGATATATGTTCGTTCTGGTGAAAAGCATTGGAACCGACGTAGAAAACAGGTGGTATAATGAAAGCAATAAAAGGGCTCTCATCCTAGTTTGGATGAGGGCCTTTATGACGCTTTGTTGGAGTAAGAAGTTGCCTGAGGGCACACAGATGGAGGTAGAGATGTATAACAAAGTATCAACAGGCATGAATTTTGTCGAGAGAGAGAAAGAGGTAGAACAGTTCTGGAAAGACAAGGATATTTTCAGAAAGAGCATTGAGCTGCGGGAAGATGCTCCCACCTATATGTTCTATGATGGACCGCCTACGGCCAACGGAAAGCCGCATATCGGTCATGTGCTGACCCGTGTTATCAAGGATATGATTCCCCGTTACCGTACCATGAAAGGGTACAAAGTACCCCGTAAGGCCGGATGGGATACCCATGGACTGCCAGTGGAGTTGGAAGTGGAGAAACTGCTTGGGCTGGACGGCAAAGAGCAGATTGAAGAATATGGTATGGAGCCATTCATCAAGCAGTGTAAGGAATCTGTCTGGAAATACAAAGGAATGTGGGAAGACTTTTCTGATACCGTTGGTTTCTGGGCAGACATGGATGATCCCTATGTCACCTATGATGACAATTTTATTGAATCCGAGTGGTGGGCGCTGAAAGAAATCTGGAACAAAGACCTTCTTTATAAAGGATTTAAAATTGTACCATATTGTCCGCGCTGTGGAACACCTCTTTCTGCCCAGGAAGTTGCTCAGGGTTATAAAACGGTGAAAGAACGTTCTGCCGTTGTCCGCTTCAAGGTTGTAGGAGAGGATGCCTGGTTCCTGGCCTGGACCACCACCCCGTGGACTCTGCCGAGTAACGTTGCCCTCTGTGTCAACCCGAATGATACGTACTGCAAAGTAAAGGCGGCAGATGGCTATACTTATTACATGGCTGAACAGCTTCTGGATACTGTTCTTGGCAAGCTGGCACCGGAGGAAGGAACACCTGCTTATGAAATTCTGGAGAGCTTCCCTGGTACGGCACTGGAGCACAAGGAATATGAACCGCTGTTTGCCTGTGCCAAAGAGTGTGCTGACAAGCAGAATAAAAAGGGATTTTTCGTAACCTGCGATACTTATGTTACCATGACGGATGGTACCGGTATTGTACACATTGCGCCTGCCTTTGGTGAGGACGATGCCAATGTGGGAAGAAATTACGATCTTCCTTTCGTACAGTTTGTAAATGGCAAGGGTGAACTCACAGAAGAGACGCCATTCGCCGGTATTTTCGTGAAAAAGGCAGACCCGGAGGTGCTGAAAGATCTGGATGCCAGAGGACAGCTTTTTGATGCTCCGAAATTTGAGCATGAGTATCCACACTGCTGGCGCTGTGATACACCGCTGATTTATTATGCAAGAGAATCCTGGTACATCCGGGAGACAGCAGTGAAGGATGATTTGATTCGCAACAACAATACGGTCAACTGGATTCCGGAATCCATCGGCAAGGGACGTTTCGGCAACTGGCTGGAAAATATCCAGGACTGGGCGATTTCCCGTAACCGTTACTGGGGAACGCCGTTAAATATTTGGGAATGTGAAGGCTGTGGTCACCAGGAGTGTATCGGCAGCAGGGAAGAACTGGCAGAGCGTGCCGGTGACCCGAAGGCTGCTGAGGTGGAACTGCATCGCCCCTACATTGACGAGGTGACTTTCACCTGTCCGGATTGCGGCAAAGTGATGCACCGTGTACCGGAAGTGATTGACTGTTGGTTTGATTCCGGTGCCATGCCTTTTGCCCAGTATCATTACCCATTTGAAAATAAGGAGCTGTTCGAGCAGCAGTTCCCGGCACAGTTCATTTCCGAGGCTGTGGACCAGACCCGTGGCTGGTTCCATTCGCTGATGGCAGAATCGACGCTTTTGTTCAATAAGGCACCGTATGAAAATGTCATCGTATTGGGACATGTACAGGATGAAAACGGGCAGAAGATGAGTAAGTCCAAGGGCAATGCCGTAGATCCTTTTGAGGCATTGGAGAATTATGGGGCAGATGCAATTCGCTGGTATTTTTATGTGAACAGTGCTCCATGGTTGCCGAACCGTTTCCATGGTAAAGCAGTGACTGAGGGACAGCGCAAATTTATGGGAACCCTGTGGAATACCTCTGCTTTTTATGTGTTGTATGCAGAGATCGATCAGTTCGATCCGACGAAACATACATTGGAATATGACAAATTATCCGTTATGGATAAATGGCTTCTCTCCCGGCTGAATTCCGCGGTGAAGGAAGTGGATGAGAATCTGATGAATTATCGTATCCCGGAGACAGCAAAGGCGCTTCAGAGCTTTGTGGAGGATATGAGTAACTGGTATGTACGCCGTTGTCGTGACCGCTTCTGGGCAAAAGGAATGGAACAAGATAAGATTAATGCTTATATGACGCTGTATACTGCACTTGTCACCATCAGTAAGGCAGCAGCACCGATGATTCCATTCATGACCGAGAGCATTTATCAGAATCTGGTGTGCAATCTGGATGCGTCCGCACCGGAAAGTATTCATCTTTGCGACTTCCCGGAAGTAGAAGAAGCATGGATTGACAAGGAACTGGAAACACAGATGAAAGAACTTCTGGACATTGTTGTTCTTGGTCGTGCCTGCCGGAATACGGCAAACATCAAGAACCGCCAGCCAATCGGTAAGATGTATGTGAAGACCGAAGGCGAGCTGTCCGATTTTTATAAAGACATCATTGCGGATGAGTTGAATGTAAAGGAGGTACTCTTCACAGATGACGTGAAGGACTTTACGACCTACAGCTTCAAACCGCAGCTTCGTACTCTGGGACGTCGTTTTGGCAGCCGGTTGAATGAATTGAAAGAGGTGCTTTCCGGACTGGATGGAAATGCCACGATGGATCAGCTGAATGCTTCCGGCGAAGTGACGGTTCAGGTTGGTGGTGTCGATGAAGTTCTGGCAACTGAAGATCTTCTGATTGAATCTGCACAGATGGAAGGATATGTCAGTGAGTCTGATCATGGAATTACCGTTGTGCTGGATACCAATCTGACACCGGAGCTGATTGAGGAGGGCTTCGTACGCGAAGTAATCAGTAAGGTGCAGACCATGCGTAAGGACGCAGGTTTTGAAGTTACGGACCACATTTGTCTGTATGAGCAGGGCAATGACCGAATCAAAGAGATTATGGCGGCCAATGCCGATCAGATTAAGTCAGAGGTCCTGGCAGAAGAGATTGTATGGGATCAGGCAGAAGGGTACACGGCTGATTGGAAGATCAACGGTGAGGCAGTTACTCTGGGTGTTGTAAAGGCTGCGAAGTAGTCAATATTACATTAGAATGGAGGTAATTTATGGCATTTTTAACAGAAAAGGAAAAGAAAAAGGAACTGAAGACCAATATTGAGAACTACATGAAATTGTTGTTCCGCAAATCGGTAGAAGAGGCAAGTAATCAGCAGTTATTTCAGGCTGTGGCTTTCGCCGTAAAGGATATTATTGTCGATGACTGGATGGCAACACACAAAGCCTATGAGAAACAGGATGTGAAGACGGTTTATTATCTGTCCATGGAATTTCTGATGGGGCGTGCGCTTGGAAATACTATCATCAACTTAAAGCAGGATAAACTGGTTCGTGAAGTGTTAAATGAGATGGGTGTTGACCTGGATGTGCTGGAGGATGAAGAGCCGGATGCTGCACTTGGTAATGGTGGCCTTGGCCGTCTGGCAGCATGCTTTTTGGATTCTTTGTCGACGTTGGGATACCCGGCATATGGTTGCGGCATCCGCTATAAATATGGTATGTTCATGCAGAAAATTGAGAACGGTTTTCAGATTGAGGCGCCGGATGACTGGCTCAAAGAGGGCAATCCTTTTGAGATGAAGCGCCCGGAATATGCCGTAGAAGTCCGCTTCGGCGGTTATGTGGCAGTCCGCAAGGATGAGAAGACCGGCCGCGATAAATTTGTGCAGGAGAACTACCAGTCTGTTATGGCAGTGCCTTATGACCTGCCAGTGGTAGGCTATGGCAACCGGATTGTGAATACACTTCGTATCTGGGATGCCGAGGCAATCGATACATTCAACCTGGATTCCTTCGACAAGGGTGATTACCAGAAGGCGGTGGAGCAGCAGAATCTGGCTCGTACCATTTGTGAAGTGCTCTATCCAAATGATAATCATACCGCAGGAAAAGAACTCCGTTTGAAACAGCAGTACTTCTTCGTATCTGCCAGTGTGCAGCGTGCGATTATGAAATATATGGAAACCCATAACGACATCCATGGACTTCCGGATAAGGTATGTTTCCAGTTGAACGATACCCATCCGACGGTTACCATTCCGGAGTTGATGCGTATTCTTCTGGATGAGTATGGTCTTGAGTGGGATGATGCATGGGATATCACCACGAGAACCTGTGCGTATACCAACCACACGATTATGTCCGAAGCTTTGGAAAAATGGCCACTTGAGCTGTTTTCCCGTCTGCTTCCGAGAATTTATCAGATTACCGAGGAGATTAACCGCCGTTTCCAGAACGAGATTCAGGCCAAATATCCGGGCAATTTTGATAAGGTAAAGAGTATGGCAATCATCTACGACGGTCAGGTAAAAATGGCGCATCTTGCCATTGTTGCCGGTTTCTCCGTCAACGGTGTGGCAAGACTTCATACAGAAATTTTGAAAAATCAGGAGCTCAAAGATTTCTATGAGATGATGCCTGAGAAATTTAACAACAAGACCAATGGTATTACCCAGCGCCGTTTCCTGCTGCATGGTAATCCGAAACTGGCACAGTGGGTAACGGATAAAATTGGTGATGAGTGGATTACGGATTTGTCCAAGATTGACAAACTGTCTGTTTTTGTAAATGATAAGCAGTCACAGCAGGAATTTATGAACATTAAGTTCCAGAATAAAGTCCGTCTGGCAAAATACATCAAAGAACATAATGGCATTGAAGTGGATCCGCATTCCATCTTTGACGTACAGGTAAAACGTCTGCATGAATACAAACGTCAGCTTCTGAATATTTTGCATGTCATGCATCTGTACAATGAGCTGAAGAAAAATCCGGGCATGGATATGTATCCGCGCACCTTTATCTTTGGCGCCAAGGCATCTGCGGGATATCGTCGTGCCAAGGCCATCATCAAGCTCATTAACAGCGTGGCGGATGTTGTCAACAACGATGCTTCCATTCAGGGCAAGATTAAAGTCGTGTTTATTGAAAATTACCGCGTGTCCAATGCGGAGATGATTTTTGCGGCAGCCGATGTTTCTGAGCAGATTTCCACTGCCAGCAAAGAGGCATCCGGAACCGGTAACATGAAATTTATGTTAAACGGTGCACCGACACTGGGAACCATGGATGGAGCCAATGTGGAAATAGTAGAAGAGGTAGGCGAGGAAAATGCATTTATCTTCGGACTGTCTTCACAGGAGGTTATTGATTTTGAGCACAACAATCAATACAATCCAAAGGAAATTTATAATATGGATTCCGACATCCGCGCCGTATTGACCCAGTTGATTGATGGAACCTATTCTCAGGAAAATCTGGATTTGTTCCGGGAGATTTACAATTCTCTTCTGGAGACCAATGGTTATGAGCGCGCAGACCAGTACTTCATTTTGAAAGATTTCCGTTCTTATGAGGCTGCTCAGAAGAAGGTGGAAGAAGCTTACCGGGATGAGGAGCGCTGGGCGAAAATGGCTATGCTTCAGACTGCCAAATGTGGCAAGTTCTCTTCTGACCGTACCATCGAGGAGTACGCAAAAGAAATCTGGTATCTGGAGAAAGTGACATTGTAATTGTATATTTTCTTTTGTATCGAGCATACTATCATCAAACAAATTTTTGTGAGGTGATAGTATGTTTTTTAAGGAAAAGGGTTTTTATATATCATTGGCCTGTGGTGTCATTGCCATCGCTGCCTTTGCTGCCATATGTCTCAATATGCGGGATGGCGAGGATTCCTCTCCCATGGCGGAGGCAAGCAACACACCGGCACCTACCAGCGTGGCTACGCCGGAGACGGAGGAAGTGTTAAACGGTAGTGCGAAAACTGAGCTAAAGGAAACGAAAACACCAAAGCCAACAGAGAAGACTGTAAAAACCCAGTCAGAGTCGGTACGTAATAAGCTGGAATTTGATCAGGAGGCGGGCCTGCTTTGGCCGGTAAATGGAGACGTTCTGATGGAGTACAGTGCAGACAAAGTGGTATATTTCAAGACTCTGGCAGAGTACCGTACCAATCCGGCACTGATTATTGAAGCGAAAGAAGGAACGGATGTAAAAGCAAGTGCCGATGGTGTGGTGGAATCCGTGACTACCTCGGAGGAGACGGGAAGAACGGTCACAGTTTCCATTGGTGATAATTTCACAGTGACCTATGGCCAACTGAAAGATGTGGCAGTGGGAAAAGGCGATTCGGTGTCGGAAGGACAGGTCATCGGCAAAATCGCGAAGCCAACGAAATATTATTCGGAGGAAGGAAGTAACCTGTATTTTCAGGTGAAGGAAAAGAATCAGACAGTAAATCCCATGTTATTGTTGAAATAGTGCCAAATTTATCAATTTTTGGACGGTAAATATCATGGCGAAATGGGAATTTATGAGTTATTATGATATTATTTATATAATATTTATAATCATGAGGAAAAAGGAGGATTTGCAATGAAACAATGGAAACGCGTAAGCGGAGTTGTTTTGTCAGGGGTTTTAGCTTTGTCCATGACACTTGGTGGGATGACAGCACCAGATGCAGGGGCAAAAGCAAAAAAGGCAAAATTGAAGACTAAGAAAATCAGTGTACAGGTGGGAAAGAAGAAAACAATAAAGATTACTAACAAAAGTAAATCCTGCAAGTACACCTTCACCAGCAGCAAAAAGAAAGTTGCAAAAGTTTCCAAAAAGGGAATCGTGACAGGCGTTAAAAAAGGAACAGCAAAGATTACGGTAAAAGAGATTAAGAAAAAGGGAAAAGGAAAAGCAAGAAAGCTGGGAACTGTGAAGGTTACAGTTACGAAGAAGACCTCCGTTGTCACAAAGAGTACGCCAACAGCGAAGGTGACGAACAATGCCAATAACAACGCCAGCAACAGCGGTGATAAAAAGGCAACACCGACCCCGGCTCCGACGGAGAAGGGCATCTCGGTGAAGGTATACTCCGATGAGATTACAGAGGCTAACAAGCTTGCTGAAGTGGATGGGGTTGGACATATGCCGACACCGTCACCAACTCCGCTGAAAGGGGATGCAACACCAGCCCCAACAGCGGCATTGCTCATTGATGCCAATATGGAGAATGGTGACAGTGAGCCGGTTGCTTCACGTGGATCCACTACTCTTACCATTGTAGATGATGGTGCAAATGGCACCAAAAAGTCTGTGAAAGTATCCAATCGTACCGAAGACTGGCATGGAGCAGGTGTTGGGATAGCTCAGATGGTTGAGGTTGGTAATCAGTATCAGATTACATTTTATGCGAAGCAGTCTACCGGCGAGGACAGCAAAATTGATTTGTCTATCCAGTATGTGGGAGACGATGGGCAGACTCATTATGACGGCGTTGGACAGTTTGAACTGCCGAATGATACATGGACAAAATGCGAGGCAACTTTGACGGTTCCTGAATTTACAGGAGATTTATTGCTTTACTGGCAGTCCGTATACCAAAGTAACAATTTCATGGATTTCTATCTGGATGAAGTGACCATGACAGGTGTCGCAAAAGCAGATAGTGGCGATTCCGGCATCCCGGATCTCAGCACAGGATTGGTAAAGGGCAAGATTGGTAATCCGATCATGACTTCCCGTCTGACAGCAGATCCATGGGCGATGGAATACAACGGAAGGGTGTATGTATACGGAACAAATGATTCCCAGCAGTATGATGCTGCAGGAAGTGCAGATAACAATTATTCCAAGATTCGGACGCTGAACTGTTATTCTTCTGCGGATATGGTAAACTGGACGGATCACGGTACGATTAACGTAAAGGGAGCTGCCAAATGGTCAGCAAACTCCTGGGCACCGGCTGCCTGCCACAAAACCATCAACGGTAAGGAAAAATTCTTCCTTTACTTTGCAAACAATGCCAGCAGTATTGGCGTGTTGACAGCTGACAGTCCGACTGGCCCGTGGACGGATCCGATTGGAAAGGCATTGATTGATCGTTCTGTTCCGGGATGTTCTGAAAAAGAAGTTGCCTGGTTGTTTGATCCGGCTGTTCTGGTGGATGATGATGGAACCGGTTATCTGTACTTTGGTGGTATCGGTGATACCAGCGGAAAATCAGAAGACTATATTCGCAATCCAAAATGTGCCCGCGTGATTAAATTGGGCGCAGACATGGTAAGCCTCGATGGCGCTGCGAAGACGATTGACGCACCATATATGTTTGAGGATTCCGGAATCAATAAAATTGGTGATAAATACTATTACAGCTATTGTTCCAACTGGTCAGGAATTTCGGGACGCGAGGATTGCCCGGCAGCAAACATTGCCGTCATGGTCAGCGATTCCCCAATGGGAGATTTCAAATATGTAGGATGTGTATTGAAAAATCCGGGAAGCTACTTCCCTGGTGCTACCGGCAACAACCATCACTGCCTGGCTGAGTTCAAAGGTAAGATGTATGCCTTCTACCACACAAAGAAAGATACACTTGCCATTGGTACGAAACAGGATTACCGTACAACTTATGTCAATGAGTTGAATCTGGGTGACAACGGTGACTTTACCAATGCGGATGGCAGCATCGCAGATACGAAGATGACAACTTCCGGTGTTGGTTCCATCGCCACACTGAATCCATATGAGACAGTTGAGGCAGAGACCTTTGCTCTGGCAGATACGGTAGGAACAGTACAGAATACAGAGACAAGTACCAATAAAGATTGGATGACAAACTACTCTGTATATAACGGAAAGCTTGGTTCCTATATTGGTGTCGCAGATGTAGACTTTGGTTCAGAGGGAGCATCCGAAGTGACCTTGAAACTTGCGGATTCCACGACAGATGGGTACAAAGAAATCACACAGAAATTGAGTAAGAAATTGACTGGAAAGCATACAATCTATTTTGAGTTTGGTAAGCTGGATGTCATGATGGACTCTTGGGTTTTCAAAAAGTAATTTAAAAAAATATGAAAAGAAGAAACTGCTAGTTTGCGGTTTCTTCTTTTTTTTGTAACGTTCTTTTTGTGCCAGCTATTTGAAAAAGAAGAAAAACGGGGGTGTCATAAATCGATATTTCGTGTTATGATAGAAAAAAGGAGGGGTGCTGTATGTTCAGAATCATTTATGCGGTAGAGCGAGAGAAAATGCCGACAGATTTTGTGGATGATCTTGTGTTTGCAGAGGGTGAATATGAGATGATGCTGTTTGAATCGGCTGTTTATATAGAAGTTGAAGGAGAGATGCGTCCATATCCGGAGCATACAGGCATTATTTTCAAACCGGGACAGAGAGTTCATTATTATGCACAGGAAGGTGAACTAGTGTACACATGGATTCGGTTCGATTGTGATGAGCCTTTGTTCGCAGAGGGATATGTCCCGTTTGGCGTACCTATTTACTGTCAAAATTACGATTATTTTCTGAATTACTGGCACATGGTTGCCTGTGAGAACTATTGGCACAAGCCCAGTGAGGAATACATTATCTCCGACCTGATGCACATCATTTTTCACTGGTTTCATGATTATGCCTATCCAAAAGAAAGCTCCCGGTATCAAGTGGCATTGGAAAGGCTGCGTGGAGAGATTTATGCCCATCCGGAATACGACTGGACGTTAGAGAATATGGCAAAACAGGTTAATATGAGTACGCGGTCTTTACAAAAATTGTACAAAAACTTTGCCAATACTTCCTGCATTTCTGAAGTGATAGAAAGTCGTATGCTTCAGGCAAAGCTTCTTTTGGTCAGAAGCAGTTTGGATGTGGGCGAAATCAGTGAGCGGTGCGGTTACCGCAACGTAGAACATTTCTGTCGGCAGTTCAAGAACCGAGAGAAGTGCTCGCCGAGTGTATATCGAAAAAGACACTGTATCAACAAGTGAAGGTGTGCGTAAAATATCAAAAGAAATGCTTTATATATCATTGTGGTTTTTGGGAATTATGATACTATAAAATCAGTAAATCAATTTTACTTTCCCTCAAAACAACTCTTATAAAGCAGATACTGTCATTGTTTTTTGCTATGGCAGTATTTTGCATTTTAGAGATGCTTTTATGCTTGCTAAAAAAATAAGGAGGTAAGAACATGAAGCAAAAACTTATGGGGAGTGTTCATGTAAAGGGACTGGCTGTTTTGCTTGCAGTGGGAATGATTGCGTCAACACAATCCATTCCACAGGCATCCGGAAAGGTAAAGAAACCCAGACTGAGCGCAACAAAGGTAACAGTAACAGTTGGAAAAAGTAAAAAGGTTACAGTGAAAAATGCGAAAAAGGTGACCTGGAAGTTGGAAAAGAAAGCTAAAAAAGTGATAAAGCTTTCCAAGACATCGAAAAAAGGGGCCACAATCAAAGGACTCAGAAAGGGTTCTGCAAGTATTTTGGTGACAATGAAAGCCGGGAAAAAATCGTATAAAAAGAAAATTCAGGTTAAAGTGAAAGCGGCTAAAACCCAAAAAGACAGTGGAAGTACAACTCAGAAGTCAACGAATCAGGCTGGCAATAAGAGTAACGTAGCGACGCCAACCCCAAAACCGACAGATGCTGTAACGGCGACAGCAACTCCAACAGCAACGCCAACAGCGACACCACCTTTGGAACCGGGTGTGACAAATACTTCCCTGAATTTGTTAAAATTCACCAATGGAAGTGGAACCGGTACAGTGACATATGACGCAACGACAAAACAGCTACAGGCAAAGGGCGTAAAGTTTTTCCATGTGCCTTTGCCGGAAAGTGTTACCGCGGGAACAAAGGTGACTTTGAAAATCAAGGGAACATACAATGGGACACTTGGATTTCGTGTATGGCTGGCAGCTTCCGGAGACGGCAATTTCTCGGAACAGCTGAAATCAACAGAGGCAGGAATCTCAGGGGATTTCGAATGGGATCTTTCACTCACTGCGACGGACAAAGTGGGATATTTGGAATTCAAAGGAATTTCCTGGCAGGACAGCGTTGATGATTTGATTATAAAAAGTATTGATGTGAGCTACAAAATGAATACGATTCCGACTCCAACGCCGGTTGTCATGCCATCGGATATTCCGGCAGATCAGGTTCCGGCGAGAGAGACGACGGCACCGGGAGTTCATGCAACCGCATCTCTTCCGTTGATGTATACCGATGTTCCGGATATGGATTATATTCGTGTCGGTGATGATTACTACATGGTAAGCACCACGATGTTTTTGAATCCGGGTGTACCGATTATGCATTCTACGGATTTGGTACATTGGGAAATTATTAACTATGTGTATGACACACTGGAAGACAATGATATTACGAATCTTCAGAATGGCAAACAGTGTTATGGGAAAGGTTCCTGGGCAGCCAGCCTGCGGTATAACGAGGCTGATGAGACATATTACGTATGTTTCTCCAGCAATGATCAGGCCAAGACTTATATTTATACGACAACAGATATTGCCAATGGAACATGGGAGAAGCATTCTGCAAATGGAACGAAACATGACCCGGGGCTGATTTTTGATGACGGAAAAATGTATGTCGTTTCCGGGAATGGCAATATCACTATTCAGGAGGCAGAGTTATCCGGCGACCAGATTGTGTTTAAGGATAATGCCCAGACGATTATTAAGAAAACAGCTGCAGGAAATATCGTAAATATTGAAGGTTCTCATGCTTACAAAATTGGTGACTATTATTATTTGTTCTTTATTGAATGGCCAAATGGTGGCAAGCGGATGCAGTGGTGCTATCGTTCTACGAGTCTGACCGGAGAGTGGGAAGGTAAGGTAGTATTCTGTGATGACGGCAATTACAAAGGTGCCGGAATTGCCCAAGGTGGAATTGTGGACACGAAATATGGTGACTGGTATGCCATTTTGTTCCAGGATCACGGAGCCGTTGGAAGAACACCTGTCCTTCTGGATGTATATTGGATCGATGGATGGCCGATGATGGGTTCGGACAACGGTAAGGCAAGTGCCTCCGAGGAACTTGATGTAAATCTGACGAGTTCAGGAAAGAATTACATTTATGCAGACGATGAGTTCAGTTACACGGAAAATAAATTACAGCTTGTATGGCAGTGGAATCATAATCCGGATAATGCCAATTGGTCTGTGACTGAACGGGAAGGCTATCTGAGATTGAAGACAGGTTCTCTTGCTGACAGTATTAAGGATGCAAGAAACTCACTGACGCAGAGGACCTATGGCCCGACTTGTACTTCTGAGGTGGGAATGGATGTCAGTCAGATGAAGGCAGGCGATTACGCCGGAATCTGTGCATTCCAGAACTCTTATGGTCAAGTAGGCGTCATGAAGGATGAAGATGGTAAATCATGGATTTACTATGGAAGCGGAAAAACAGAAATGACGGTAAAAGATGCAGATAAAATTGCACTGGAACAGGATACAGTGAAATTAAAAATTAAGTATAACTTTACCAGTAACACAGCAACTTTCTTCTATAGTCTGGATGGAACAAAATGGAACCAGATTGGAGGAAACCTGACAATGAATTATGATCTTACAATTTTCATGGGATATCGTACCTATTTGTACAACTATGCAACGACGCAGACCGGTGGGTACGTAGACTTTGATTATTATAAGATTTATGATTAAATATCTAAAATTAGGAGGAAATGAAATGAAAAGAAATGTAGTATCTATGGCTCACGCCAAAGGGCTGGCTGTTCTATTAGCTTTTGGGATGATTGCATCATCCATGCCGGCAGCTTCGGTGGATGGAAAGGTGAAGAAACCGAAATTGAGTACAACTAAAGTAACAGTATCGGTAGGAAAGACAAAAAAGGTAACTGTTAAAAATGCGAAAAAGGTTACTTGGAAATTGTCCAAAAAATCGGGGAAGATTGTGAAACTCACCAAGAAATCTAAAAAGGGTGCCACAATCAAGGGATTAAGGAAAGGAACTGCCGATATTTCCGTTGCCATGAAAGCAGGAAAGAAAACTTATAAAAAGACGATTAAAGTAACGGTAAAATCGAAAGATGCTGTTAAGAAGGACGATAATGCGACGGTGAAGAATACCTCAACACCGACCCCGCCGGCAAAAGCGAGCAATTCTCCAACGCCACCGGCAAAAACGGATAATACACCAACGGCAACACCAACAGCAACGCCAACGGCAACGCCGACAGCAACGCCAACAGCGACACCAACGCCAACACCTGTTCCGCCTGAAGAACCAAAATCTCTCGTACTGGAGGGGGATGATTTAGGAGAAAGTGCTTCCTTTACCTATGAACCAAATGGTTTTGCGGCTTATTCCTCCATGGGTATTTTTGCCATTGACAAGAGCAAATTGACGGAGGGTAGTACTATTGTGCTTACTTATACAGCGGTGGAAGGAGAAAGTGATGTAAAGGACACACAGGGCTTCAATATCGCTTTGAAGACAGGTGATAAATGGAATTCTCCAGCAGTGCTTGATGCTTACGGAAAAATGGGAGGAAGTATCAGTATTCCAATTACGGCGGACCATCTTGCCAAAATTGGTGAGGAAGATACGGTATATATGCATGTTGCCACTGCCTCAGCAGGATTCAAAGGAACATTTACGTACACGTCCATTGAAGTAGGAGGCGAGAGCCTGGTTGAGAGTTTGCCGCCAACTGTTAGCTATGTAGAAAGTGGTATGAACCAGTACGCGGCGACTGCTAAAGTTAATCTTCCGGCAGACATCGATTTTAGCAAATATAAAACCTGCAAAATCGAGTTTACATCTTCCGACCCGGAATTTGAATTCCATGGTATTCTGGGGCATAAGGTGGATGGAGCAGAGGTAACAGATCCGAAATATGGCGTTACTTCTACCGGACTTTTTGAAATCACACTGAATAATGTATTAGCGGCTACAGGAACCGACCCCTTTGTCGTGATTAATGCCGGTCAGAAAGGCTTTGCAGGTTCGGTAACGATTACAAAAATCACTTTTGAGCCATAAAGAAAACAGGACTTAATGAGATGAGGTTTGTTATGAATCTAAAAAGCGCAAAAAAAATTGTATTCTCAGCAGCATTGCTGCTGGGGATGCTAGCTTTTCCATCAGTAATTCATGCTGCGGATAATATTGATGTCACAATTCCTACGGAACGGGCTATTTATCAACGGGATAATGAAAATAAGGCACAGATTAATGTGACTGTTCAGTATAATGGCAAAGGCACCGTTCAGGCGCAGGTTATGAAGAATGGTGATGAACTGAGTGAATGGATTTCTCTGACAAAAGGTGAGGGAACAACGTATTCAGGTACCATTGCTAACATTCCCGGTGGTGGCTGGTATCAACTGGCTGTAAAAGCTGTTGATTCGTCAAGTGAAACCGAACTTGCCCGTGCAACGGTGGAAAAGTTTGGCGTTGGCGAGGTATTTATTACCGGTGGCCAATCCAACTCCTGCAACTTCGGGGGTGCAAAGACAACAGCAAAAGAAGATATTGTTTCGGCTTATAATCCGAATACGAAAAGCTGGCAGCATTGTGAAGACAGCCAGCCAAGTATGAGTGGTTACAATACAGGGAATGAAGGGGGCTCGGCGTGGCCGTCCATGGGAGATGCACTGGTTGCCAAAATTGGTGTGCCTGTTGGCTTTGTTTCCACGGGTGTTGGTTCAGCGAAAATTGAGGAACTGAGAGTGAAACATTATGCTGCAATACGTAGTGCAATTACTGATTTAAAACCATACGGCTATCGTGCTTTCCTGCTCCATCAGGGAGAGGCTGATACGCCCGGGACGAAGCGCGACGCCTATTTGCAATCCCTTCAAGGACTGATTGCCCAGACCAGGGAAGATGCCGGATATGATTTGAACTGGGTCATTGCCCAGGTGTCTTATGCATGGAGCAATTACAATGACACCAAGAAAATGGAATCCATGAAAGAGACACAGCGGGCTGCCTGCAATGATTATAATATTTTTGTTGGACCGACAACGGATGATTTGCAAGGTGAGTACCGTCGCCCGGAAGATAATCTTCATCTGAGTGAAAAGGGTCTGATTGAACATGGAAAGCGTTGGGCCGATGTGGTTTATGAAAAGATGCTTTCCAGTCACGAAGTGGTTTGTGATGAGTCTTTGCAGAATGGAACCTTTGTTACAGAAAAGGATGCTTATTATGCGGGCGATACAGTGTCTGTCAGTGCGGTGCCAAATGACGGCTATTATTTAAAAATGGGTACTTTTCAGGTGTATGGACAGCCGGGAGCTGTGGATGGAACTTCCTTCACCATGCATGCAGAGAAGGCTGTTTTGTCGGCAGAGTTTGTGACCTATGATGAATTGGCCAATGCGCTTCGAACAGATTTAGCACAGGCAGAGAGTATCAATCTGGAATTGTATGACGACGCATCAAAAACGGCGCTTGCCAGTGCCATTCAGACAGCAAAGCAGGTAAGTGCCAATGGGGCGGCAACTGCGGAAGAAATACAGAGGGCGTCTGTCGCTCTTCTTACGGCGAAGGCAGGACTTGTGGAAAAAGAGGTGACAGAACCTTCCCCGACACCGGGCAACAAACCGACTCCGCAGGGAACACCTTTACCGAGTGGGACTCCGGTACCTACCGTTTCACCAACCCCGACAAGCAATCCTGTTTCTACGGTAGACCCGGTTCTGCCCAAGAAGGGGACAGTGATAAAAAAGGGTGCCCTGAAATATACGATTACCAGTTCAACACAAAAGACGAAAACGGTTTCTGTCAAACTGCTTACCAATAAGAAAAAAACATCGGTTATCATTCCGAAAACAATTTCTTATAAAGGCCATACGTATAAAGTGACAGAAATTGGCAAGAAAGCTTTTTACCAGGCGAAGAAACTGAAGACGGTGAAAATCTCTTCCAAGACAATTAAAAAGATTGGTAAAGACGCTTTCAAGAAAGTAAATGCCAAAATACGAATCAAAGTGCCTTCCAGCAAATTGAAATCCTACAAAAAGTTATTAAAGGGAAAAGGATTGGGCAGTAAGGCGAAAATTGTGAAATTGTAAAAAGAATGAAAAGCCGGCAGAGTTTGTACCAACGAATGACACAAACCCTGCCGGCTTTTTTCTTGCATTTTGCCTGAAAATCGTTTATAATATAAACGAATAACTAGACTTTGTTTGTCTGGCTCATTACAGGACGTATTGTTACCCCGAAAGGGACAGCCAAGGAAGGCGTGATTGTTATGATAGCGGCATACAATTTATATTTGGGCGGATACCTTCCCAAGGTATCTCCGAAGAACAGTGTTCACAACAAAAGTGAATTGAAAAGTAAATATAAGAGTATTGTCAGTCTGAACAATGCGAATCCACTTGTCATGGTGAAATTGTCCAATGACACGCAGGCGTATGCACTGAATGTCAAAGAGATGTCTATGGAACTTTCGGAGGCGGCTTATGAGACGCTTACTGGAAGACCGGAGGATGTCCGGGACAATCTGCGGAAAATGACCGGCTTGTTCAATAAACTGCTGACTCGTAGTGATGAGTATGGTGAGGCCAATGGACGTCCATCCAGGCCGGGCGGAGAACTGCGCAATCTGGTGGAGAACAATACGGCAGAGCTTTTTGAGGCAGGAATTCAGATTGATGACCGCGGTTTCCTTGAGGTGCCGGAGGAGGGAGATATCAAGCTTCCCGAGAGTTTTACGAAACAGCTGGCAGAGAAAGCAGAGCAGATGAGTATGAATCCCATGGAATATGTGGAGAAAAAAGTATACAGTTATGCCCATTTGCATCAGAGTGACATTGGAACAGCGTATGAGCCGTCGATTTATAGTGGTATGTTGTTCAATTCTTATTGCTGACAGGAAGCCTCTTGAGACAGAGAATGGCAAAAATGCCGATGAGTGCTCCGGCAATCATTCCGGCGAAGTAAAGAAAAGGCAGATAGGGTAGGATGGCGGTAGGTCCTACAAGGAAGGCTGCCACGACAAACTGACCAATATTGTGAAGAACACCACCTGCGACACTGACTCCCATGGGAGAGAGCCGCAGGTGTTTTTTATCGGCTAGGAGCAGTGCCATAACGACAAGACTTAGGATGCTTCCCGCAAGGCTGTAAAAGAAGCTGAACAAACTTCCGAAAGTAAATGCGTTCAGCAGATTGCGAACCATGGATACGAGAAAGGCATTTTTGAAACCATCCCGGTACAGAACGAGGACAATGATTAGGTTTGCCAGTCCCAGTTTGATTCCCGGGAATGGTAAGGGTAGCGGAAACAGACTTTCGATATAACTGAATATGAAAGCCACGGCTGTATAAATTGCAAGTTCTGTGATTTTAGCGGTTCGGGATTTCATAGCAACCTCCCTTTTTTATCATATTATTGAACTCTTGCCCCTGGCATCTTCTACTGTACGACGGCATCCAGCGAGTTGTCCGAGGAAGATTGTTCCACAATGGTCAGTACCAGACGATGGGGCAGACATACGATGGACTGCCCGGCCTGCCGGATTCCACCGGTGCGGACGCAGGTCTGATCGGAGCAGTCAGCAGATGTCATTGTCACGGTGCCGTCCCGGATGACAAAGTGATTTGTGTGTCCGTCATCCGTCCGGATGGTTCGTTCTGTATTTTGGTCAAGGGGCAGGGAAAGAAGGAGTTCTCCGTTTTCGTGCACCTCAACAACACTGCCCTCCCCGGATTGTGGAAGAAACACACAAAGTGTCAAGACAATGCCGGCGAGGAAGAGGAACAAAATAAGGATAAAATCTGTTTTTGTGAACCATTGGCGTATGCGGGACATAAGTACACTCCTTGTGACTACGGATTAGGTGATGTCAAGATACACGATAGCAGATTTTAGGTAGAAAGTCAAAAATGAAATCAGGAGGAACAAAGGATGGAATGGAATGTTTTATTTTTCTTTAACAGCGTGCTGCTTGGTGTGGGGTTAGCAATTGACGCTTTCTCTGTATCGCTTGCTAACGGACTTGGTGAGCCGGCCATGAAGCGGAAAAAAATGTGTGGTATTGCGGGAGTGTTCGCATTTTTTCAGGCATTGATGCCCATGGTGGGCTGGATCTGCGTTCACGTAATACTCAGCTACTTTCAGGCGTTCGAAAAATTCATCCCGTGGATTGCATTGGGCCTGCTTCTTTTCTTGGGTGGAAAAATGCTTTTGGAAGCAAGAAAAGGGGAAGAAGAGGGAGACGAAAAAACGGGACTTGGCATAGCGGCATTGCTGGTACAGGGAGTGGCAACATCAATTGATGCGTTGTCGGTTGGATTTACCATAGCCTCCTATGATTTGTGTATGGCTTTGGTTTGTGCACTTATCATTGCCGTGGTGACATTTTTTATTAGTATATCCGGCCTTGTCCTTGGAAAGAAATTTGGAACCAATATGTCCCGGGAAGCGTCGATTCTGGGCGGTGTGATTCTGATTCTGATTGGCCTTGAAATTTTCATTACAGGGGTGTTTTAGTTGTGGTAATGTGGCGGGTTGCGTAAATCGAAATGGGGATGCTATAATGGGAATAGTTTGCAAATAAGGAGAGGGAAAATGAGGAAAAATACGTTTGACTTTTTGCCGGAAGAAAGGAAAAAAATGCAGGAAGAAATCATCTATTTTTTTCAGGAAGAAAGAGAGGAAGAATTAGGAATTATTGGTGCGGAGACAATTCTTGATTTTTTTCTTGATGTACTGGGTGAGACCATTTACAACAAAGCGTTGGATGATGTGAAGTTATGGCTCACAAGGAATGTGGAAAATATGGAAAGTGATTACTACGCGTTGTATAAATAGAAGCCTCTTGACCTTTCCGTAACGGAAAGGTGTATGGTTAAGTGGAAAAATCCATGAAAAGGAGGAAGAACTATGTACACAGCGGGAGAACTGGCAAAAAAATTAGGTGTGTCGGCAAGGACAGTGCGCTTTTATGATGAGAAAGGTATTTTGAGACCGGGGGGATATTCGGAAGCAGGATACCGAATTTATGATGAAAGCAGTGTGGAAAAGTTACAGAAAATCCTGATGCTGCGGTATCTGAAATTTTCCCTGGAACAAATTAAGCAAATGATAGAACCGGGAGATATTGATGTCAGGCAGTCTCTGGCAGAACAGGAGCGGTTGCTAATTGAAAAGTCGGAGCACATGGAACGGGTTCTTTTTGCAGTGCGTCAGGCGAGGAAGGCAGATACCACCGATTTGTGGCAAAAACTTCGACGGATTGTGGAACTTACGCGAGAGAGGGAGTTTGTAATTGAACAATACCGGGACGATGATAATTTTAATAAGCGGGTAAGTATCCATGATTACAGTACGGCGGAGGTTGGATTCTTTCCATGGATGCTTGAAAAACTTCGGCTGGAGCCGGGTATGAAAATATTGGAAATTGGTTGTGGAAACGCTGCTTTTTGGAAGGGAGTTGCACCACAACTTCCGGAAAATTTGGAAATTCATTTAACGGATTATTCCGATGGGATGATTGAGGCCGCTGGGAGAACCATGAACGAACTACAGCAAAAATTTCCAGAGAAAAGGTTACGATTTACTCTGGAAAAAAAGGACGCGGAAAACTTTTCTTATCCGGTTGGTGACTTTGACCGGATTATGGCAAATTACATGCTGTATCATTTGAAAAATGACAATTGCCCTTCTCTTTATAAAGAAGTCCGTGATTTACTCAAAGAGAACGGTATATTTTCCAGCAGTCTGATAGGCAGAGAACATAATCGGGAACTTCATCAATTAGTAAAAGAATTTGATTCCGACATGGATATTCCGTTAGAATCTTTTGATATTTTTTTGGAAACTGCACAACACGAACTTGCAGAATATTTTACCGGGATACAATGGTGGGAACAGGAAAATGATTTGCTTGTACCAGATACGGATTTGATATATGAGTACGTATCATCCTATTCCAAGGAGAATGCCGAAAGGTTGGAAAGGAACAAAGAGCGTTTTTTTGATTTGGTTGAGAGCCAGAAAAATTCAGAAGGTTTTTTCTTTATTCATAAGGCAACAGGAGTTGTGGTTTGCAGAAAGGAGTAAACACCGACCAACATGTGATAAAAACCGAACTATTCGTTGCGTGATGGTATGAGATGTGTTACAATAAATTCACGGAAAGTACCCACGACAGGGTGGTAGCCTCCTTTATATATGCTGGCGAGGAATATGCCAGACTACATAGAAAGGAGGTGGCGCATATGACTGCTTTTGAAATTATTTCGATTTTCATAGGTATATTAGCATTGATGATTGCCTTTGGTAGTTTGCTTATAGCGTTGCTTGCCTTTCTCGATATGAGGAAGAACAAGAGAAAAAAATAAGCCTCTCCTGTCTGAGCCACAAGAGAGGCTGTGTCTGTAAAGACATTTAACTAATCTAGGAGCATCCGCTACCGGAGTGGGTGCTTTCCTTAATCTAAGTCTATGATAACATCTAAGAAACAAAATTTCAAGAGATTTAGGAAATAAGGAGTGATAAAAAATGATATTTTTAATTGGCGGTGCCAGTCACACAGGCAAGACAGCTTTGGCACAAAAGATGATTGAAACATATCATTTCCCGTGTTTTTCTTTGGACCATCTGAAGATGGGGTTGATACGAAGCGACCAGACATCGCTAACCCCCATGGATGATGACAAGTTAACCGATTATTTGTGGCCGATTGTGAGGGAGTGGATAAAAACGGCTATTGAAAATGAGCAGAATCTGATTATAGAAGGCTGCTATTTTCCCTATAACTGGAAAGAGCAATTTGAGGAGGAATATCTGTCACAGATTCGGGCGGTTTTTCTCGTTATGACACCCCATTATATCGAATCACATTTTGAGGATATCAAAAAGTATGCCTCTGCCATTGAGAACCGGGGAGAAGAGGAAGGCCTGGAGAAACAGTGGGTATTGGAAGAAAACAGAAGATGCCGGGAGAATTGTGAAAAATATGGATGTGAAATAATCCGAATCGATGAAGAGTATCGGGTGGAATGGAGACCAAAATGAGAAAAAGAATGGTTATACTTTACAACCACAAGATATTGTGATATCATTAAGCCTACACACACCAAATCCATGGTGGTGCAGGCTTTTTTCTGATAGGAGAGTTCTCTATCTTCAATGCCAATCTGGCGAAAGACTACCAAACAATATTTTAATACGATAGGGGGATTTACATGGAGAGAACAACATCTTTATATGAGCGGATCAAAATGGACAAGGAGCTTTTTTATTTGTGGAGCCGATTAAGTCCGCAGACACAAAAGGAATTACAGGAAGTGGATGCTGGTATCCGGGTGCCGGACTTGCTGAATGATACCGTTTTTAAGACGATTTTTGATCCGGATGAAAACGGGGAACAGCTGTCTCGGTTTATTAGTGCAATTTTGGGGAAAAAGGTAAAAGTATTGCATTCTTTAAAAAATGAGGGACGTCACCACAGTATGTACAGCAAGGGTATTGTGATGGATCTTGTTGTGCAATTTGAAAATGGTTCCATTGGAAATGTTGAAATACAACGATATGGAATTCGTTTTCCCTCCAAACGGGCCGCCTGCTATTCGGCAGATCTGGTAACCAGACAGTATGCGGTGGAAAAAGGGGAGCCAAAATCCGAGGTTGATTTTGAGCGTATTCAACCAGTTTATACAATAATAATCTTTGAGAATAGCCCTATGGAATTTAAACAAAGTGGTAAGTATCATCATCATTTTCAGCAGACTAGCAATACCGGAGTGGAGCAGGAACTGCTACAATATTACGATTACATATGTTTGGATATATTCAAAAAACAAAAACCTCATGTAGCAGGAGAACTGGAGAGATGGTTAAATTTTCTCACCATTGACCAAGTGGAGGATATGGAGAAATTTCTTGCAAAAAATAGTTCTTTTCAAGCTGTGTTTTCTCGTGTTATACTGATTACAAAAGACCGGGAGGAATTGATGGAACTCATGACAGACTTTTTTGAAAAAGAAGATATTATCGCAAGTTTAAATAAAACGAATCAGTCAAAAGTAGAGCGGCTTGAGAAGGAATTGGAAGAGCAGAAGAGGGAGAACGAAGAGCAGAAGAAATTGATTTGCCAGCTTCGTAAACAATTGGAAAAAGAAAAATACCCCAATCCGTTCATTTTGGAGCGGGCGGATCCCTATGTGATGAAAGGATCCGATGGATTCTATTACTTTACAGCATCCTATCCCATGAAAAGTGACGGGGACCCGGAAGGGTATGACCGAGTCATTCTTCGCCGTGGAAAGACGATTCAGGAACTGTCGCAGGAAGAAGAAATAACCATTTGGGAAGCGGATGAATCCACTGCCAGTCATCGGTTTATTTGGGCACCGGAGCTTCATGAGATAAATGGAAAATGGTATATTTTTTACGCCGGTAGCTGCAGTACAGAGAACCGGTGGGCATTTGACTGTCATGTGCTGCAGTGCGAGGGGGACGATCCTTATACCGGGAAATGGGTAGAAAAAGGTAAATTTGGAAAGCTGCCGGAGGACACGTTTTCTTTCACGGGATTTTCTCTTGATATGACTTATTTTGAGGCGGCAGGACACTCCTATGTCATTTGGGCACAGCACAACGAGGATAAAATTTCCTGTCTTTATCTCGGTGAAGTGAATCCGGAAGAGCCATGGCATTTGATTTCTCTGCCGATGCTTTTGACAAAGCCGGAATATGACTGGGAAAAGGTTCGATTTGCTGTGAACGAAGGGCCGGCGGTAATCAAGCATGAGGGGAAAATATATGTATGCTTTTCTGCGTCGGGAACCGGACCGGAATATTGCGTCGGAGTGCTTGAGGCGGAAGAGGAAAGTGATTTGCTTTCCGTTGCTTCCTGGGAAAAGAAGCCGCACCCAGTACTGACATCGGAGGATTTGCAGAATGAGTATGGTCCGGGTCATAATTCCTTTGTGAAGGACGAAAACGGAGAAGACTGGATTGTGTATCATGCCAGAAGTAAAGAGTGTTTTGAGGGGAAATGTGGGTATGCGGATAATGATCCTCTTTATGACCCGTGTCGCCATGCAAGAATTCGGAAAGTGCGCTGGGATGAAGGTGGACTTGGGATTGATTGTGAGTAGGAGAAAATTATGGCACTTTTCTATTTAATTCGTCATGGAGAACCAGACTATACTTCTGTGGACAAACGAGGTTGCTTTTTGTGCCGGCACCGTTTTTACGGTGTCGGATAAATTTCTTTTACAGTAAGCTTTCCGGCCGCCAGCAATTCCAGAACCGGACGGTCTTCCGATGGCTCGTTGTTCCAGTAACGTCTTGCCATCTGAAGATTATATTGATTGAGGAAAAGCGCACGAAATAATATTTCATTTTGTCATTTTCTCTGCTATAATGAATGTGTTGCTATAAGCCTATGATTCAGGGAGAGAAAAATGAATAATCCGATTTTAAGCTTATCCAAAAAAGAATGGGCACTTTGGGTAGGCTCATTGTTTGTTGTTGCCGTTTCCAATATCATATCAGGTGATTTTGATTTGTTGACACTTTTTGCAGCGTTAGTTGGTGTTACCTCTTTGATTTTCGCGGCGAAGGGAAACGTATGGGCACAGATTTTAATGATTGTATTCAGTATTCTTTATGGTATTATTTCCTGGCAGTTTCGCTATTGGGGAGAGATGATTACCTATTTAGGAATGACGATGCCTATGGCTATATGGTCGACAATTACATGGATTAGGAATCCATCAAAAGAAAATGAAAATGAAGTAGCAATTCAAAAATTAAGTCGGAAGCATGTAGCAGCACTTATCTTTTTTTGTATTGCAGTAACAAGTGGCTTCTATTTCATTTTATGGCTACTGAATACACCTAACATTATATTTAGCACAATATCAATTACAACAAGTTTTCTTGCGGCATCTCTCACCATGCTTCGTTCATCGTATTTTGCTCTGGGATATGCCTCAAACGACATTGTACTAATAATTCTTTGGATTTTCGCGTCAAGGGAAAATCCGATATATATTCCGGTGGTAGTAAATTTCTTCATTTTCTTTCTTAATGATATGTATGGATTTGTAAGTTGGAAAAAAAGAGAAAAAAAGCAGAATTTGGCTATGAGATAAAACTTTAAAAAAAAGGATTGATTTTTTTCCTCATATTCTATACAATAGAGTGGTAGCGGAGCATGGCGTAGTTTGGTAGCGCGCACGGCTGGGGGCCGTGAGGTCGCAGGTTCAAATCCTGTTGCTCCGATTTTTTATGCCTTCATTCTGCAATTTTCTCTTTTTTCAGATATGTTTTCTGCATTCTATTTTTCAACATTTCTTCATTCTGTCATATAATAAAGAGAAATCATGCAATTTAAAGGTACTCGAAATATGAGAGAATATGTCACTTTATCACTGGAAACACATCTTTTCTTTGGAAGAATCATGAAGGAACATTCGCTGTTTTTGCTGGCGGGGTTCCCGGAAAAGGAGAAAGAATTTCGCCACAGAGCAGACCGGTTCCGGGAGGAATTTGAAGAAGGACTCCGGCGGACGGTAGAGCTTGCCGATGGGATGGTGAGCGAAGAGGTTTTAGCGTCGGGCGAAATCGTAACGGAATTTACCAAGAAGGCGGAGTGCCAGACCAGCGACTTGTCGGGGATTTCCATTGACAGCCGGATTACGGAGGCGGAGGAGCGTCTGCGCAGCGGCTGTGCCTGCCGGTTGAACCGAGACATGGTGAGGGCCGTGCAAATGCTCAATAAGCGGATGCTATGTTCCTTAAATGGATTGATTTCCTTCAAGGAAGAAATTCTGCGGAAAGTTACGGCTTGCCGGTTGTACACCACCAACTATCCGTTGCTCATTGAGCACATTATCCGGGAAGCCAAATTGTATCGGCGGATAATCCGGGAACTGGAACAGAGGGGAAGGGTATCGGCCACCGGCATCAAGGAAATGGAAATGTTCTGGAATCAGATTATGATGGAGCATGCAGAGTTCATCCGGGGACTTTTGGATCCGACAGAAAATGAGCTGATTCAGGCGGCAGACGGATTTGCGAAAGACTACAAAAGGCTTCTGGAAGAAGCGAGAGAACGGGATGCGTGTGCGATGGAGGAAGTTACGGCGAAAACCCTCCGCACTACGGAGAAATACCAGCAATTCAAGACGGCAGGCACAGAAGGTATTACAGGGTGCGAGATACGTTCGATTATTCTGCCGCTGTTAGCCGATCATGTGCTTCGGGAAGCCAATCATTATTTGAGGCTTCTGGAAGATGTGGAAAGGGGCAGAGACTGATATGGAATTATGCCGCTGGCAAAGGGGGAGTCATTGGCTACCTTTTTAGACCTGGTTACGTACTAAATACTCAAATTTGCAATAAGGAACGTAATAAATCGGCATAGTTTCGACAAAGTTACGTTCCTTATTCGTAATTATGCGGGATAAGTCCGTAACCAAGTCTCAAAATCCAGCAGGTTTTAGGCCTGTTTCGTAACTTTCATCTTTTAGTCCGTAATGCCCCCTCAGCAAACAGGAGAATTTTACGGACGAAATCACCATTTTTCCTAATTCAGCCGTAACCCCAACCAAAGAGCAAAGTCAAGTTAACGTACTAATTCAAGAATAGTCCAAATTGCAACCGTAAATCGACCTAATTTCTAGCCTCATATCCCGTCCGGAAAGATAACAGCACAAATTTGGTATATAACAGTATAAAACAGTTGACAACAGTTCAATACTGTTATATACTGTTATACATAAAGAGAGCGCGTACTCTGAAATAAACCAATGGAAACATGGGGGATAAATATGCATATTATCGTGAACAACACATCCATGGTGCCGATTTATGAGCAAATTATGGATCAAATCAAAGCTGCTGTTATAAGCGGTGAATTAACGGAGGATACGATGCTTCCTTCCGTGAGAGGATTGGCGAAAGAACTGAAAATCAGTGTTCTCACTGTGAAGAAAGCCTACGACCATCTGGAGGAAGAAGGGTTCACCGTGACAGTCCATGGCAAGGGAACCTTTGTTGCTGCTGCCAACCAGGAGCGGATGAAGGAAGAACAGCAGAAGGAAGTAGAGAAAGATTTGGAGCAGGCGATAGCCAAGGGCCGGCGCTGTGGTCTGACAGAACAGGAAATCCGCAACCTGTTTGAAATACTCATGAGGGAATAATCGCCTGGAATGGAGGAAATATGCTGAAAATCAATCACATAATCAAAAAATATAATGATTTTGCCCTGGAGTGCTCTATGGAAGTAAAACCCAGCTGTATTACCGGACTGGTAGGGCAGAACGGGGCCGGTAAAACCACGACATTCAAGGCAATTCTCGACCTTATACATCTGGATGGTGGAAATGCTCAGTTTTGGGACTGCACTGGCGGTAGTCGTTCTTTCCTGTGCGGTCAGCTGTCACATTATGGAGAAAAAAGAGTTCTAGACGAAAAAGAAGAATTCCAATCACCTCTTTCGGGGCAATTGGAATTCTTTTTGGACGTTATTTACTCATCATAACGCATTGGTCGGTATCCGTATTGGCGCAAAGAACAAGTAACGTTCCATTGTGAATCAGGCTCCTCACAGCATATGCCGAATCCAGTTCGGTACGCCACAGAACCTTATTGTCCGAAACACGATAGCATTTCACCACGTGGCTCAAGCGATTTTTCCCTGCCGGTTTTTCTGCGACAGTATAAATCATCCTGCCATCTTCGGAGACATACACATAGGGAAGTTCGGACGCTGTTTCCAGTTGAATACTTCTGCACTCTCCTTCGGCATTCATAAATACCACATCCGAATTGTCACCGGAATTACTGATGTAAATCCCTTCATTTTCCAATGTGTCAGCCAGACTATCATTTCCACCGTGGATAAATGTCACCTTTCCGGTCAAAAGGTCAATGGCACCTGCGCCATGCTTAGAACTGCTTCCGGACTCTCTTGATTCAAAATATTCGCCCACAAAGAAAATCTTTTTTCCATCTTTCGATAGTTTCGCACCGCTGACACTTTCAAACTTCCCGATCGTTTCTTTTGCATCCGTGTAGACTTTATAAAGAGACTCGCATTGGCTGCCATCGTAATTGCAGCTGCTGATTTCAAAATACCATCCCTTTTTATCTTCGCTCTCCTTGGAAAAAATGATTTTTTCCTGTTCGGGAGCAATTAGGAAAATATCTGAAAATTCCATCTTTTTCTCAAATACGCGGTCGGCAATAACTTCATGATTGTTATTGATTACCGCAAAATGCCTTTTTTCCTCATGTTCTGTCATGGCAACCACATATTGTCCGGTGCTGTAAGTCCGAATAAATCTGCCGGACATCGAAAGCTGCACAGAATTTCCCAGTTTGTTGCCACTGGCAAGGTAAAAATCCAGAACAAGGTCATTGCCATTATTCTTTCTTACACATACCTGATTGCCAAAGGCCGCAAACATTTCCTCCGTATGGGAGTCGGACCAATTATTCCAGCAATTCGATAACTCTATTTTTGACTTTTCTACTCCATCCCCAGTCTTCCCGGACCAAAAATCCAGAAGGCGCCTAGCCTCATCGTGATTGGCGAGGTTGTGGTCCAGAGGCATTTCAAACAAGGCATTGACGCCTTTGTAATCGGGGTTCCGTGTGAACTCGCCCTGCGCCTTGCTCGTGTAGGCATTCTCGTTGTAGCCGTTGCCATTCATAACAGCCAGATAGACACCGGTGTCAGCAAATTTCCCAAGAGATTCCTGACCATAGAGGATATACAGGACACCATTTTTCACCATTTTCACTGTGGAACCATTCATGGTATGAGCATTCACGTTCACGGGATTGGTTTCCTTTATAATTGGTGTAACATAGAAATCAATCCCATTTTTGCCAGCCCGGGAGGACAACTCCATAGCGGTTCCATTCGTCCTTTTCACGGCCAAAACAGAATACATCATATCGCTTTCAAAATCTCCCTGCAGGCCATACTCTTGTATGTCAGTTGTGGCGGCCATCCCAAGATACGTAACCTCATAATCCTCAAATTTCTGTGTCTCATTAACCTTTACAGATTTGTTGCTTGCAAATAATTCTTTCAGCGAATCATTTTCCATGTGCTCCGCAACCTGGCTGCTGCTTAAGTAATGAAAGGCCGCGTAGGCTGTTCCCCCACACATAAGTGTCAGCGCCAGACAGGCGGCTGCAAATCGCCAGGCAGCCTTTCTTTGCTGGAAACGGTAGCTCTGTTTTCTTTTATTATCATTTGGTAAATCCATTAGTTTTGTATAGCTCCCGTCTGGTAACGGAATCTCATTCATCATCTGCTTATAATCGTTTATTTTGCTCATTGACGGCTCTCCTTTCTTTCGTCTGATCATCCAATTGAATTTTCAAAAGTTTACGTGCCCGCGATAATCTGGTACGAACGGTTGCCTCGAGAATATGCAACAAAGAAGCAATTTCTCTTGTTGAATATTCCTCATAATAAAACAAATGAATAACAATACGCAGCTTAGGTGGCAGCGTGCGCATAGCGGTATACAAATCTTCGTATTCCGAGTTGTAAAAGGATTCATTTCCTGCCATATCCCGTTCGGAAAATTCTTTCAACTCCACCCTTTTTCTCCATGAAGAAGTCCATAAACTATTGCACTCATTGATAGCAACACGAATCAACCATCTGCGAAGATGATCGCTGTCATGAAATTCTTTCTGATGCATAAGCAATTTCATAAAAACGTTTTGAAGTATATCTTCTGCATCTTCTTTTGCCTGGACCATACTGAATGCCATCCGATAAATATCTTCCGCATAATTCGAGACGGCCTTTTCATAGTTCTCTTTTTGCATCGTTACCTCCCATTCGTACATTGTTTTTCAAAGAGCTCTCATAGAATAAACGAAATAGAATCCCTAAATGTGCGATTTTTATAAAAATTTATAAAAAAATAAGCGACGTACTTTTCAGCCGCCGCTTTTTAGAAGAAAATCACAAAAGTGTCTCCTCCCATTCCTTTTCCCGGAATCCCACCAGTACATGACTTTCTGTAATCAGCAAAGGACGTTTCACCAGCATGCCATCGGAAGCCAGTAGTTCCAACTGTTCCTCCTCGCTCATGGTGGGGAGTTTGTCCTTCAATGCCATCTCCCGGTAAAGCATCCCGCTGGTGTTGAAGAAACGCTTCAGGGGAAGTCCGCTCTTTTTGTGCCATTCCCTCAATTCCAAAACGGTGGGGTTTTCTTCTTTGATGGGGCGGTCTGTGTAAACGATTCCGTGTTCATCCAACCAGTTCTTCGCCCGTTTGCAGGTACTGCATTTTGCGTATTGTACAAATAACATAAAAATTTCCTCCTTGTGTAATCGATTAAAAAAGAAGTTCAAGTCTGGCAATCAAATCCTCCAGTATAAAACGTGAATCAATGGAGGTATACACCCGGATTCTGTGGCGGCCTTTTTCAAAACGATAAGTGGTGTCCGGGTTCACAATTGGTGCCTCTGCTATGCGGTATTTGCCGCAATCAGGATCAAGAACTACACCAACGGCGGGAGAATCTCCCAATGTCCAGCTCTCTCCGGCAGTCCATCCGGCATGCTCGGACTGGTTGTAGGCAACCATATTTTCAAACAAATGTCTGCCGATTCTGCCATGGGGAGCTATGCGGGTCTGAATCTCAGCAAGGCTGATTCTCATGCTGCTGTATACATCTCTGGGAATCTGCCAGAAATCCACGCCACTATCCAAAACCAGATTGATGGCATCAACATCATTGCCCGCATTATATTCACGGTCGTCGGCAACGGGGCCATCGTAACTTTGTCCACCAATCCAAACCACTGTCATACGGGAAGTAATATCCGGACAGGCTTGAATGGCAGCGGCAACATTGGTGATGGCACCGATACATAAAACATAAAGTGGCTTGTCCTCTTCCCGCAGAGCCTCTTTCACTAGAAAGGCCGATGCAGGGGAAAGTTCTGCCATGGTGTTGTCCGCCAGCTTTGTCTCTGCACCCATGAAAACAGGAACAGACAGATTCATTGCATCAAGAATCGTACAAATCTCATCATAGCTTCTCTGGGTGCTTCCCTCGCAATCAAAATGTTCTGCCAAAATTCCCTTTACGATAAACTTTTGGCACATCAATGCGTGGGCAATTGCATAGGGGTCATCTGCCTCGCAGGCAGCATCTGTATCAATAATAACACGCACCTTTTTGTAATCTGGAATCTTGTAGAAAAATGACATCTGTAAAACCTCCGTTTAAAATCCGCCCCTTTGCATCATCTACAAAGGGGCGGATTGCTCTAAGTGTATTATAGATAATTTACTTATTTCGAGAATACGATCGACTGAATTTCCATGTGTTTTGCACTACTATCGTTAAAATCCACGTGAACCAACTTAAGTGCTGTTATGCAAGAACCGCTAAATCCATCCTGTGCTTCGAGTGTTACTGTCTGGAAGGAATCTGTTGCGGGAAGCGAGTCTACTTGATGTTGCCCTAAAGGAGTATGACCTATACCATCTGTCAGATCCGCATCAAAGACATATGTATTAATTGCTGAATCAGACTTGTAGGTAATCGTAACCTTCTTGAAGTTGCTTGGATTGGATGCGGTATTCTTCAGAATAACTCCCTGGAACTGAGCGAGTGATAATTCAAGGCAATTCGTCTCGCTGTTCGCTACGACCTGAGTATTTGCACCATCCTTGATTGCAGTCTCTGCCTTGCTCATATCAAGGGAAACCGTATCCGTGTTGTCATCGTCATCACCGGGTGTCGGTATGTCAAGGTTGTCTTTGAAAACACGTTTCAAGAAATTGTATACACCATGTTGATATACCGCAGGTTCGTGACCACCTCCGCCGCGTTGTGAAGAATCTCCACCCATTGTTTCATAATAAATATGTGGAACTTTATTCTTTTCCAAGGCATTTGCATAGCGTTTTGGCTCAGTTTTTACAATGTCGTCCTTTGGACCTGCGGCGATTAGTACCAGCGTGTTGTTCATGTATTCCGGTTTTAACGTGAAAGTATCTTCTGTGAAGAAACCAGGCTCTGTAACGCCATAGTTCGTATATTCAAAAATACCAAATGCCGGGCAGAAACCACCTATGTATCCGAAATCTTCCTGTTTGGTAAATCCAATCTGCAGGCTCACACGTCCACCCATGGAGAAACCACAGATCGCTGTGTTTTCACGTCCTGTCAGAGTAGAATAGTTGTCGTTGATGTACGGCATCAGACATTCAGACAAATCGTTGATGAAATTGTCATATGCGGCATAGTGCTCAAGATTATATCCCTCTCCCTTTCCGGCTTCGTTTGCACATGCATTTGGGAAAACAACAATCATGTCTTTGGCATCGCCATTGGCAATTGCATTCCAAATTACATTTTGGGTTTTATCTCTATAAAGAGAAGTCTCGTTTCCGAAAATGCCATGTATCATATAAACGACAGGATATTTTTTCTCTGTTGTATATCCCTTTGGCAACACAACTTTTGCTTTTCTTGTGACAGTTTTCCCTTCAACGATAGCGGTAGATTCATAAGAGATATCTTGAACCGTTCCTTCGTTGGCTGAAATTTGGTTGCGATAACCAACTGGCACTACGATGTCATCCTGCTCAGGCTCCGGTGATGCCGTAGCCGTGGCGGTAGCAGTAGCCGTGGCAGTGGCAGTGGCAGTAGCCGCAGCAGTAGCAGTAGCCGTGGCCGTGGCAGTAGCCGTGGCGGTAGCTGTTGGGGCTACTGTGGTAGTAGCGGTTGAATTTGCTGTGGGAGAAGTTGTTGATTTATTTGTGCTCTGTTTTTTTGTAATTGTAACGCTCACTTTACCCAACTTTCTCGTCTTTTTCTTATACTTTTCTTTTACGGTAATTACCACTTTACCAACCTTCTTGGCTTTTACCATTCCGGAGCTAGTCACAGTAGCTTTTTTCTTGGAAGAAGAAGAAAAAGTATATTTTGCTTTTTTCTTTTTCCCCTTAATTTTGATTTTTTTCGACTGTCCTACCTTTAAGTTCAGTTTCTTGGTTGTCAATTTTGCTTTACTCGCAGCATCGACCGGTGTTGCAATACTTGTGCATATCAACCCCAATGTCAACAAGCAGCACATGAATTTCCCTTTTCTCTGTGTAAACATGAGTATCCTCCTTAAAATTTTTTTTAATAATAAGGCGAAAAAATACTCCTGTCAATGATATATATAGTACATATATTGATTAAATGTACCTATGTGGAGTGTGGAAAGGTCAGGAGCCTGTCATTTGTATTTGACTTCATGCTATGCTATACTGAAAATCGGTTAAAATTTCTTGAAAGGGCAACGAATCTTACTATAAAAAAAGGAGAGTATACAAAATGCAGGGGAAATTAAGAAATATGGCATCACTTCATCTATATTCACAAGGAGAAATATTGTTTTTATACCGCATTGGGTCGCGGGTTGTGGACGAGAGCTAT
>JALENH010000003.1 GCA_022767895.1 Eubacterium sp. | reverse complement strand
TTTTTTCCTACCTGGATACGAAGCGGCACCATCTCAATCCGCGGATTTTCCCGCATTCCCTGTGACAAATCACCGCAACTGTCAATCAAAATCTGATAACTCATTGGACATACTCCTTTCACGGATAAGAGTTGCCCGAATAGATAAAAAATATACTTATTTTAGAAACTCACCGGATCGTTTCCCCTGATAAGTAAAATTGGTAAACTCTGCTGCTGTTTCACACTTTTTCCCGTTTCCACAGCTATATAGACCAATGTAATTCCCGGTAAAATGTCCTCCGACTTCCGTAGTCAGATACTGCACCTCTCCTTCCCCTATTTTTTCCCAGTTGCCATCCGGCCTCTGATAAAAGAAACGATAAAAATCCTGGTCTGATTCCATTTTCAATGTGATTCTATCCGTCTCATAATCCATCTCAAATTCGACTTTTTCCAATGAGCCTATCTGACGCCTGAAAATCAATTTTCTCTTCTTTTCAATACAAGTTAAAGCCGCTTCATAATGATGTCTGTTATTTAGAAAAATCGTGAGGCCGGCTTCTTCACCATCCTGAACACAAGGGAATTCCAAAGTCACTGTAGTTTCACTTACATGGTGTTTCTGCCTTCTACCAATCCACGCAATCTTCTTTGCATCCTTCAGACATTTTTCATTCCCCCGCAAAACAAGACTTCCCTGTTTGCATTCATAAAGGGACCATTCCGGATTATAGATATAGTTCCATCCTAAATCCAGCTTAGCAGAAGTAAAATCATCCGAATAGTCATTCATGGATTTGTCCGATTCAGCGGCTGACAGAGGAAGTAAATCTGTCTCAAATTCCTCTAAAACTTTTCCGCCTTCTCCGAATACTGGCCATTCGCCACTCCAGTCTACCGGCACCAACATCGTTTCACGTCCTAAATTATGTTTTGGAGGATACCCAAAAAGTCTGGTTCCCAAACAGATTGCCCACCAGTTTCCCCGCGTATCCTGAACCAAATCCGCATGCCCTACCGATTCAATCGGACATCGCATACTCCGGTTTGTCATCACCGGATTATTCGGGCACTCTTCATATGGGCCTTCGACTTTTCTGCTGCGGGCCATAGTCAGCATATGGCCACGCTCTGTCCCTCCCTCAGAAATCAACAGATAATACCAACCATCTTTTTTGTATATATGAGGGCCTTCCGGATATGCGCCACCTGTCCCCTTCCAAAGAGTTATTCTGTCTCCCACCAGTTCTCCCTTTTCCAAATCAATCTCACTCAGATAAATCCCTGGTGTATCGGTACCCAGATAATAAGATTTCCCATCATCATCAAAGAAAAATGAAGGATCTATTCCGGGTGTATGTAAAAATACAGGGTCTGACCATTCCCCCGAGGGGTCCTTGGTCCACACATAGAAGTTTCCACTTCCTTCCCGGTTATCCGCCATATTGGTGACAACCATATAAAAAACGCCCTCGTGATACCTGATTGTTGGTGCATATATTCCTGTATTATTCATACTTCCCTCATACAGCTTTAACTGGGAATTTCTCGTAATACAATGCCCAATGGTCTCCCAATGTATCAAATCCTTGCTATGGGATACAGGTATAGCCGGAAAAAACTCAAAGGTACTGTTCACCAAATAATAGTCCTCACCCACCCTGCAAATACTGGGATCCGGATAGCAACCGTTCATAATAGGATTTTGATATTTCATGTGATTTCCTCCGTTTATTCTATTTGATAATACACAAAGAAGGCGTATGAATGTTTCCACTCAAAGCCTTCTTCCCGCTTTATGTGTATGGCTAAACAGCCTTCACAATTATTCTGCAGTTGTCGAGATAATCTCTTTTTTATTGTAGCTTCCACAATTTTTGCAAACGCGATGCGGTACCATCAATGCGCCACACTTGCTGCATTTTACCAAAGTAGGAGCAGTCATTTTCCAGTTTGCTCTACGCTTATCTCTTCTTGCTTTTGAAGATTTATTTTTAGGACAAATACTCATGCCGATTACACCTCCTCTGATTTACTCAAAACACTT
>JALENH010000313.1 GCA_022767895.1 Eubacterium sp. | reverse complement strand
AAATTAATTTTTCCTTATAAACATATTTTTTCTCACCAAAATGATCTATCTCATAAACTGATCTGTGTTCCGAAATATAAGCCAATATCAGGCTAAATACTATGATTGGAATCAACTTTGTCATGTTTTTAATTCTCCATTTTGTACAACATTCCCACTGTTTTTTTCACTACCTGTTTTTTATCAAAAACAGCTTCCACATGTTTTCGTCCCTCAAGTCCCATGGACTTTTTTCCCTCGTAAGAAAGTTGTGTAAATTTCTTCATGATCTTGTATAAATCACCAACGCATTTTTTTTTGCAAAGATAACCACTGATATTTTCTACAACTGCCTCCTGACAACCATGAATTCTTGTTGTGATCACCGGTCTCCCCATCGCTGCACATTCCAGATTGGTATTTGCCATCCCCTCATGCCAGGACGGCAATATAAAGCAATGAGCCTTTGCTATAAAAGGTCGTACATCCTTCTGGTAGCCGTGATATTTCAGCCAGCCTTCTTTCTCATATTCCTTTATCTTGTCCGCATAGTCTTCTTCATATCCTCCAAGTACATCCAGGGTACAGTTTATTCCCTCTGCCAGAAGCTGTTTCATTGCTGCAAACAGTTCGTCAATTCCTTTTTCCTTCATCACACGTCCAATGAACAGGAAGCGTGTCGGCTCATTCTCTTTTGGATATTCAGCCACCTGAAAATGCTCCAGATTGACTCCGGCACCATTCAGCAGACAGGTCTGCTCGGGTCGGACAATACCTTCCTTAACAAAAATCTGCTGATTCTCCACATTTTCAAAGAATACCGTCTGAGCCTTTTTTAATCCAGCTTTGTACATGACGGTTACCATTTTTCGAAGCATCCCCTGTTTCTGAAATGCCGTTCCCAATCCGGTTATATTGACTGCATAGGGTATTTTTAGGATTCTGCAGACAAGACCACCATATACATTTGGTTTAATAGTGTAAGTGATAACAAGCTCCGGCTTCTGCTTTCTCACCAACGAGATATAGCGACTCAGCAGCCGAACATCCTTTAAAGGATTGATACTGCGCCGTTCAAAAGGAGTCTCCACGTAAATGCAACCCATTTTCTTCAGTGGTTCAACCAATTCCCCATACGGAAGAGAAATAATAACGGTATTCTTTTTCAACAATTCGGCAATCAGTTCTCTACGAAACTGGTAAAGCCCGACATCATAATTTGTCAAAATCAAAATTTTCATTTTATTCTTCTGGCGGGAACTCCTACATAAGTTCCCGTTTCACTAATATTTTCTATAATAACAGCTCCCGCTCCAATCATGCAGTCGCCTGTTATTTTCAGGTTATTATTGACTACTGCTCCGATACCGATCCAGGTGCGTTCTCCCACTGTCACTGTACCGGCAAGATGTGCTCCCACAGAAATATGCACATAATCGTCAATCCGGCAATCATGATCAACGGATGAACAGGTATTGATGATACATCCCCGGCCAATCACAGTACTGGGATTGATGACGGCTCCTGCTGCAACAACGCTGCCTGCTCCGATTCTGACATTTTCACCGATTATGGCACTTGGATGAATGAATGCCGGAACGTGTTTTCCATTGTTTTCCAACATTTGCTGGATTCGCTCCCGGACCTTTGCATTTCCGATTGCCACAATCAGATCACAGTCGAATTTCAAAGCATCTTTGCTTGTTCCTATAACTGGATATCCGCCGCACTCGGTAAGTTCTTTTCGGTCATCCAGAAATCGGATCTTATCATATCCATTTTTTCGGGCAATATCTGCCACGACTTTTCCATGACCGCTTGCACCAATAATAATTAATTCTTTCATCTTTCTAATTTTCCTGTTGTTTTAACCTATGGGCGGTACCTCGAAATTCTTCCATCGTTACACTTGAAGCAGATGAAATTCCTTCTTTTTTTACAAAAGCTTTTAAAACAGTATCCAAAATAATCTTCATATCTCCCAGAAAGGTGATATGATCTACATATGTAACATCCATCCGAAACTTTTCTTCCCAGGTTACAGTATTGCGTCCATGCACCTGTGCATAACCGGAAAGTCCGGGGCGCACCTCGTGTCTCCTGTGCTGTTCTTCGTTATATAATGGAAGATACTTCACAAGCAGCGGCCGTGGCCCAATCACGCTCATATCGCCTTTGATTATGTTAAATGCCTCTGGCAGTTCATCCAGGCTGGTTGCCCGCAGCATTTTTCCAAAGCTGGTCAGTCTGACTTCATCCGGCAGCAGCTCACCGTTTTTATCTCTG
>JALENH010000307.1 GCA_022767895.1 Eubacterium sp. | reverse complement strand
GAAATCAGAAGGACTCTTCGCATCAGAGAAGGTGAGCCGCTGGAAATATTCACCAACCGGGAAGGAGGGATTATTTTAAAAAAATACTCCCCCATTGGAGAACTGGGAGAACTGGCAGCGGAATATGTAGAGGCAGTAGCGCAGGTGGCCAAATGTACCGTGTGCGTAGCTGATCGGGATATGATTGTGGCGGTTGCCGGATCGAACCGGAAGGAATTTGCCGGGAAAGAGATTCATTCCGATGTGCTTCGCTGTATAGAAGGGAGAAAGACGGTGCTTGCCACCGATGCGGATTCCCGGTTCTGCCGGATTACAGAGGATAACACCGAGGTGTTTTCTGAGGCCATTGCCACGATTTTGTCAGAAGGAGACGCCATAGGCGCTGTAATCCTTTTATCCAGGGATACAGAGAGGGTTTTTGGCGATTTTGAGGAGAAAATGGCATTATGTGGTGCCAACTTCCTGGGAAGACAGATGGAACAGTAAGTGAGTCCCTCAAAAAAGTCCTGAAAGATACGTAAATATGCAGAAAAACCTTGACAAATCCTTCCAAAAAGGTTATATATAGATGTATAGGTTGTTTAAATCTAGCAAAAATTTTTTCGAGGAGGATATAATCCATGAATAAGACTGAATTAGTAGCAGCTATGGCTGAGAAGGCGGAATTATCTAAGAAAGATGCTGAGGGCGCTTTGAAAGCATTCATCGATGTTGTTACCGATGAGCTGAAAAAAGGTGAGAAAGTACAGTTGGTTGGTTTTGGTTCTTTCGAAGTATCTGAGAGAGCAGCAAGAGAAGGTATCAACCCTCTTACTAAAAAGCCTATGAGCATTCCTGCTTCTAAAGCTCCTAAGTTCAAAGCCGGCAGAGGCTTGAAGGATGCTGTGAACGCATAATTTGCGATCAGTATTGTGGATTTTAGGAGCACCCTGTTGCCAGTGGCAGCAGGGTGTTTTTTCTTACTTTGCAAAGGAAGGGAGGATTACAGCTATGCGACTTGATAAGTATTTGAAGGTATCACGGCTGATTAAGCGGCGGACGGTGGCCAATGAAGCCTGTGACGCAGGCCGCATCCTAGTCAATGATAAGGTGGCGAAGGCTTCTCTAAACGTAAAGCCCGGTGATATCATAGAGATTCAGTTTGGCAACAAAAATACGAAGGTTGAAGTGCTGAGTGTGGAAGAAACATACAAGAAAGAAGAAGCCAAAGAATTATACAAATATTTGTAATAACCAGTCCTCTGAGAGCATATAGTGAGAATAGAAACTCTTAGGGGGCTTGCTTTATGTTACAGGAACAATCCCGGCCGACGCCGGCACACAAGCTGGTGATGCAGAACCGGGAGAAAGTGAATCTTACGGGAATCACGGAAGTGGTGTCCTTTGATAATAAAGAAATCGAACTGGAAACGGTGGAAGGGGCTGTGCGTTTTGCCGGAGAAGGGCTGCATGTCAAGAGACTGACACTGGAAAAAGGGGAAGTGGAACTGGAGGGAAGGATTCAGGAAATTGTCTATCATGAATCCCGGAAGGAAAAGACGGCGGGCGGGATGCTTGGCCGCCTGTTTCGCTGATGGAGATGATACAGGGGCAGCTCTGGTATGTAGGAGCTTCCTTCCTCTGGGGCGTTGTGCTGATGTTTTTCTATGATTTTCTGCTTGCGGCCAGACAGCGTTTTCGTCATGGAAAGGTATGGATTCTTGTGGAGGACTGGTTGTTCTGGGCCGTGGCTGCCTTACTTGTTTTCCAGATGATTTTTGCCCTGAACAACGGCATCATCCGCAGTTTCTTTGTGATTGCTTTTGTATGCGGCATGTATGGCTATCGAAAATTGGCGAAAAAGCATGTTCAAAAGGGAATTTACAGCTTTTTCGGGGTGATTTTTCGACCATACGTTTGGATTATGAAAAAAATTCGGAAAATCCGTAAAAAAACCTTGAAATCGTGAAAAGTAGAGATTATAATGACATTATATGGGACTACAATTATAGAAAATACAATTGTAGAATAATGTCGAGGGGATGGAGCCGTGAAGACAAAAAGAAGACATAAGAACCGTGCCGGTTTGTATTTGGTCATGCTGGTAGCGGCCTTATTTGTGGGAACGTTAGCCGTTCATGGATATACGCTGCGGGCCAATTGCCAGAAACTGGCAACAGAGCAAAGCAATTTAAAAGAAAAGAAGAAAAATCTGAAAAAGGAACAGGAGAAGATTAAGGAGCAGTCGGAATATCGTAAAACGGATCAGTACGTCGAGGATGTAGCCAGAGAAAAATTTGGTCTGGTATATGATAACGAAGTGATATTTAAAGCAGAGTAAAGTGTCGGCGAAGTGCCGGCACTTTTTAAAAAAAGGGATACAAAGGAGTGGTTATAAGTGATAAAGGAAAGATTTTTATCCGGCGACTATCAGCCGGACAGTTATGCACTGTATGAGTTGAGGCCCTACATGCCTTATAATACAAGTGTGCGGATTATGGTTGAGCTGACAGAGGAAGTGGATGGCGATATTCTTGATGTGGCAGCCAATACGGCAATTAAACGGTATCCTTATTTTTCTGTGCAGATAGAGCGCAAGGATGGCAAGTTTGTGTTGGCACACAACAGCCGTCCCATTGCTGTGTTGAAAACCCAAACTCCCACGCCCGCATTGGGTTCGGAAGAAGTAAATGGTCATTTGACGTCAATCGATTATGCCGGAAATACCATTTATTTTAATATGAGTCACAGCATTGCAGGAGCAGCCGGTATTCTTCCCTGGGTTAAATCGGTTTTATATCAATATCTTTGCAAAAAATACGATATGGACTTAAATCCTGCCGGAATCAATCTGCCGGATTCGGATTTTCTGCCGGGAGAATTGGATTTCCCCATGCCGGAAGATTTGCCGGATGTGGAGCCTATGGGGAACAGCAATCCTCCTATGGGATATTTCCCGGCAGAGGATTATGCGGCTGCTTTTCAGAATCCCGACCGTAGCGGCGACGGTTATTACTGCATCCAGATGAAGCAAAGTGAGCTGATGCAATATGTCCGTTCCAATGACGGGAGTCCTGCGACCATTATTGCCGCTCTTATGTTTAAGGCGATGGCACCTTTGTTCCCGGCAGAGGAATCGCTAATCACATGCGGAGTAGCCTGCAATTTCAGAGATAGTGTCAATTGCCCGAATACCTACCGGGATCTGTCCAGACCGTTACATATTCAATATAAGCGGAGCTATCTGGATTTTCCGGTGGAGAAGCTGGGAACCATCACAAGGGGGATGATTATGCTTCAATCCATGCCGGAAAATTCAATCTGCGAAACGAAAGAAATAATAAAGTATCACGAGCAAATTGACACGTTAGGCAGCATTGAAGAGAAGCAAAAGTTCTGTCTGACGGAAGGCAGATTTACCAAGGGCTGTAAAGATACATACAACGTCAGTTATGTGGGAACAACGGATTTTGGCGATATGCAGCAATATATTAAAGCTATATATACCATTGCATTTGGTCACTTGCTCGTGGAAATCAATTCTATGGGAGATATGTTTTTCCTTACGTTCCATCAAATCATAGACGATGATAAGTACATCAATGCATTTCTGAATGTGATGGATGAGGTAGGGCTGTCCTATACAATCAGCGAATACAGACAGAAAAATATTGCGGCCTTGCAGCTACCGTAAAGAGGAACCCTACAAATACTCATATTTCATAGGAACAATTTCATCCTCCGTAAATGTAAAGGGAAAGGTTTCAGGTAATTTATTTTCCAGTTCCTGGGACCACTCCCTCATGTAAGAGATCTTGAATGCTTTTTTGGCACAGCGAATCGCCTCGGACCCCTTTGGCGCCACGATTTTTTTTACCGTGATAAAAGTATATCCTTTTGGCATTTCGTAACTTGAGACTGACAATTCAGAATTCTTCACTCCTGCCACCTTGGTATTCATCCCTCGAAATACCAGAGTTGATAACCCATGCTTATAATTATCGGCGCAATAATTTTCTTCATAGATTACTTTGCCTGTGGATGCCGGAAATTCCAACTTTGTAAGCTTTTTGCACCCCGCAAAGCAACGACCCGGAATATGAATCTTTTTTTGGTTTTCCGGAAAAATCACGTTTTCCAATTGTTTGCATTCCGTAAAAGCATTTGCTCCTACCGTACCATTTGTTGGCCATTGAAAGGATTTTAGTTTTGTAGAAGAGAAACAATCTACTCCAATCTTTGCTGTATAATTCTGAGGAAATTGAATTTCTTCCAACTTGGAGTTACTGAATGCACAAAATCCGAGTTCAATGGTATCCCCTTTTATAATTGCCTTTTTTATAGATGATGATGAAAAAGAAGAATCTCCTATGGTTTTTACACTTTTAGGAATAAGTATTTCAACTGCATTCACACTCATCTCATCAATTCTTTTTGGCCCCTCCTGAATGATAACCTTGCGCAATTTCTTTTCTTTCTTTTTCACGCTTTTGTTCCAACTTGGATCGTATATGTCGTCGATTTCCAAAAAGATGGAATCATCCGGATCATCAGAATCAACGGGCAATTGAGGTGGTTTTCCAATTCCTACCACCGGGCAGCCACGAATTTGTGAAGGGATATACAGTACATCATCATCTGTTCTCAGTGAACATAGATAGATGTCTCCCTGCTTTGTTTTGATATAGGATACCGAAGTATATTCTCTTCCTTGTATCGTCATGCGCTTTTTCTTGACTACTTTCCAGTCCTTTTCCTCCGGTTCCTCAGTAGGCTCCGGTGTAGCTGTTGTTTCCGAATTTTCTGTTTCTGTTGTCGGTTTCGGTGTAGCCGTCCGAACGGGGGCTTCTGTTTGTTCTGTCTTTCCAGAGTCTTTCCTTGTCCTCTGTTCCTGTGACGCAGCGCCGCCACAGGAACAGAGAAGAAGGCTGGACAGAAACATGGTGATAATGAGATAATATGTTTTCATAATTCTTCCTCCTCGCTACCCTTTTATAATTTAGTAATGGTATCCTCCAACATCAGTCCGGCAGACAATGAATCCCCTTTTTATAAATCTTTTTCACGCTTTTGGGTATCTGGTCATTGGCGCCGGTAAGGTAAGCATAATATAGAATTTTACCATCTTTGGAATAAAGCCAACCATTGCTGTCACTTTTGTAATACGGATTCTTTTTATCCACAATGTAACCCTGGTCCTGTGCACCGTCGTTCCACAACACCGCATTGACAGCAATCTTTTTTACGCTGGCAGGAATCTTTATCTTGCCTTCTGATAAGCTGATAAAACTATTCTCTAATGTTTTTACACCTTCCGGCAGGTCATTTGGCATATAGTCCAGACCGTTAAATGCCTCTTTGCCAATGTATGTCACAGTTTTCGGAATCGCATCGACTGCCGTACCGAACAGCGCGCGTTCTTCGATCCGTCGAAGACCATTGGGCAGATGGACTGTCAACTCGTAGGTGCACTGGTTGTTGCAAAAACAGCTTTTTTCCAAAGTGCGAATGGAATGTGGAAGGTACACCTCTGACTGAACCCCATTAATCACGCTATCAAAAAAGGCTTCTTCTTCCAGTTTCGTCCGTCCCTCTTCAAAAGTGACAATCATGGGGCCCATGTTGGAAAAGGCTCCCTTTTCCAATTTAACATCCTTAGGAATAGTAACGTGTACTTTGTTTAATAATCCAGTGGGTTTCTTTTTTTCTTCTGCAGAGAGTGAAAATGCATGCTTCTCAATCGTTTTAACTTCTTTTGGCAGTACAAGATCGACCTCTTTGCTGAAGCCTCCGGTATATCGAATGAGTTTTCCGTTGCTAATTTGAAAAACAGATGAATCTGTAATCTTCTGAATTGCTGTTGCCGTTGGCTGCCTTAGTAATTTTGAAATTTTGTTTGCATAAGAAGGTTCAATGGAATATATTTGCTCATCAGTAGAAATACTATCTCCATCAGCAGATAAAGAAAAATGAAAAACCGTCCCAGCTTGCAAAGTGCATTCAAAATGGAATTCCGTTCCGCATGGACTCTCTACAACTTTCTTCTTACTTAATAAACATTTTTTTAAGAGAGCAATATCTTTCTTATTTAATTCAAATGATTCTTTTTCTTCGGCAACAGATACGGTAGCTTTTTGAATGGAGGCAAACTTCTGTTTGCTATCTTTCTCCCAAGCAATCCATCTTTTAATGATCTTTTCTACTTCCTCGGATTTCAAGAAAATCTGATCATATTTTTTCCCTTGAGTAGAAAGAATATCAGCCTGTTTTGCAAAATCATCGAAATCATCCTTTACAACTGATATTTCATGATAGCCATTTCCATAACTCGTAAGACAAATAGTTCGAAATTCTGCATGACTATTCAAACTCAAAATCTTTGTTTGAATTCTTGGTATGGATGTAAAAGCATTTTCGGGCAATTCTTTTATGATTTTTGCACCTTCTATCTCATTTACCAATTTTTTAACTTCCGTTTCACCAGAATTGTATGCTTTTTCCTGTCTGGAAAAACTTTTTATACATATAGTCCTTACTGCACCTTGCGGAAAAAGTAACTTTTTATTGTAAATGGATAGTTCTGATTCATCTCTGTCTGGACCGTTTTGCACTACATTTTGATCCAAAACTCCTAATGAGAGACAGTATCCAGAAGATATAGAGGTGTCTATTTCTTCATTTTCTGTGGTGCTCTCTGTGGGGGTAATAGTAGATTGCGCTACTTCATTTTTTTCATTACTCGGGTCATTTACATTATCATTTAAGCCGCAACCAGTTATAGAAATAGCAACAATTATATACAATGTAAAGACATGAATAATAGAAAAAAATATATCTTTATTTTTCATTATATTTCTCCTTAATTTCGCTCCTATTTTTTGTATAGACTATTCGCAACCTTTTTCAGTTCTTTTTCCGAGTCGGGCAGGGATACGGATGCGATGTAATAGGTGTACTTGGTATCCTCCCACATAAGCCAATTTTCGTTCCCCTTTTCATAGAAGTAAGCGACATAGCCTGCCACGGAACATTTTCGCTTTTTCGTGTATTCCGCATCGGAGGCAACCACAGTAGTATCTCCGATTTGCATTCTTACATATTGAAGCCATTGGGTTTCATCCGAGTTGCACCAATCGGCATAGCATGATTTCTTGGTAACATCCGGCTCGGAGTACTTTTTCATGCCCTCGGGAATGTAGTTCGGCAATTCACGAACGGCAGTTGGTGTATTCTGCCCCTCGCCAGGGGAGACGGGGGTTGTGAAATTCTTTTGCTCCATTTTATTCTCCGACAGATATTGGGTGATATACTGCCATGGCTGGAAACCAAATACACGGGCACTCACTTCTCCTGCTGCTGCCAGAGAAAGAAAAGCAAGTAAAATCACAGCGGCTTTTCTCACTGCGTAGCCCGTACGAATATGGGTTCCAAAGTATTTCTCACACCAGAATAGTTTTTTGATTTTCTTTTTGTACCGGGAGGAAAAATGGTGATTATGTTCCGGCAACTGTGCCGGGTCCAGCAAGTCCATTTCCGCGTCCACATATTGTTCTAGCAGTACTTTTATCGTTTCATCCGTCATGTCACATCATCTCCTTTTTCCGCAAGCATCTTCCTTCCGCGGGAAAGCCTGCTTGCCACAGAGTTTTGTTTCAAGCCGAGGATTTCTGCAATTTCTTTCAGGGATAACCCATTTACATAGTAAAGGATAAGAACCTCACTGTATTTTTTTGGAAGACTTCGGAGCCATTCCATGGTTTCGATTGTTTCAAAGTCCTTTTCGCGGGTAATGAAATAAGGGCTTTCTTCCAGGGATGCTGAAAAAACTTCCTCTCGGCGGGACTTTTTCCGATAATGGTCGATGGAAATCCTCTCAGTAATAATAACGAGGAAACTCTTCGTTTTCTTGCAATCAATTTCATCTATTTTATTCAAGTTTTTTATGATTCTTTCCCATGCATGGAAAACGGCATCTTCGGCATCTTCTTTATGGCGAAGAATCTGGAAGGCAACAGAAAACATCAGACGATGGTATTTCTCGTAGAGTTGTTCGATTTTTCGCTTGTCCTCTGGTGAATCCACCATGGCTGTTAACAGGCAAAGCATAATTTTCTCCCCCCTCTGTTTTCAGTAATTTTGATTTGATTTTACCAGTTTCGGAAACGGAAGACAATAAAATGTCGAAACTTTTTCTTCCTCCCCTCCCTCTTTTGACAAAATTTTCCCTCCCAAAGGTCTATACTGTTGCTACGCACAATGGCGCCCTTATGCGGCGGCTTGTGCTTGATGGACAGAACAAAAAGACTGGGGGCACGGATTTTGAAAGAAAAGAAACAGAAAGTCTATTGGGACGGAAGATATTTATTATTGTTGATTTTGGGAGTTCTCATGGGGCGCGTGTGGCTGTACAGCATCAATCCGTTCGGAGTGGCGGTTTTCGCTTCTGTGGCGGCGGAGAAAAAGGGACAGAAAATGATGGCGCTGTG
>JALENH010000306.1 GCA_022767895.1 Eubacterium sp. | reverse complement strand
ATTTTTCGCCTGCATTGGCTGGAGCAGGACACAGTGTCCCGTCTCTCCCGGCTGGTGGTGAACATTTTTAATCCCTTCCTGACCATATCCAGTGTCTTTGGAAAGTCTTATGCCGCCACCGGCAATTTGTTCTGGGAAAATCTTCTTCTCGTGGGAATTTTTTACGGAATTCTGTTTGTTGCCGGCATTTTATTAGTGGTCCTGATTCGTCCTGAAAAGGCAGATTCTCCCATTTACCGGCTCATGACCCTTCTGCCTAACTGTGGGTTTATGGGAATCCCGGTGGTATCCGCCCTTCTCGGGAAACAATATATCATTTACGTAGCTATTTATATGCTAGCTTATAATATAATCATCTATACGTATGGGATTCATTTAGTGACAAAAGAAAAGAAAAGCCGGGATAAAGAGACCCGGCCGGGAGATTTTCTTCGAAAACTCCGCCCTATTTTCTTGAATTCAGGAGTTATCGCTTCTGTAATCGCCCTTATTTTGTTTTTCGGTGGCTTTACCGTTCCGGAAAGTGTGGAGTGCTTCTGCAACTACATGGGAAATCCCTGTATTCCGCTGTCCATGATGCTCATTGGCTGTTCTCTGGCTGCTGCCAACATACCGGCCATGTTAAAAAACATAAGACTTTACGGATTTCTTCTGTTGAAGATGCTTCTTGTCCCGATTTCCTGCACTCTTCTCATCCGGCATCTTCCTTTTGATCCGGCTATCCTCAAGCTCTTTATTCTGATGCTTTCAATGCCGGCCGGAAGCATGGTTGTTCTCGTGACGGAGGAGTACGGCGGACGGACAGAATGTGCCGCCAGCGGCGTGGCACTGTCCACACTTGCCTCCATTGTGACGATACCAATCGTTAGTTTTTTCCTGTAGGGTTTTCCACAACCGTCATTCTGTCTCCAGCTCTGCCCGGATGTCCTGCATCCGCAAATCCAACGCCGCACTGACCTCCGCACACTCGCGAAGCTCATTGCGGAGTCTTTTATTGTCCTGACCTTTCTTGTAATAAATCCGATGCTCCAAACTCGCCCAAAAATCCATGGCAATGGTGCGCAGCTGCACTTCCACTTTCATGGATCGTTTCTCGTCGTGAAGAAAAATCGGTACTTCCACAATGAGATGGAGACTGCGATAACCATTTTCCTTTGGATTCTTAATATAGTCCTTTTTCTCAATCAGACGAATATCATCCTGTGCCAGAAAGCAGTCACTGATCAGATATATATCCTCCGGAAAAGCGCAAATCACCCGCACCCCGGCAATGTCACTCAGATTTTCCTCAATCATTTCTGCCGAGAAAGGGATTTTCTTGCGATGAAGTTTTTCAATAATACTTTCCGGCGATTTCAACCTTGTCTTAATCGTCTCAATAGGATTCCGGTCGTAGCGGAGACTGAATTCTGTATTCAGGACATTAAACTTCGTTTCTACCTCCATAATGGCACAACGATAATAGGCCATCAGCGTCTGAAACGCTTCCCCTTCCTCCAGAATCCGCTCCATCTTCTCATTCTGTAAAAGCTGCTCGATAAAGCCTTCGTCCAGCATGGTTGCCGGCTTCTTCTCCTGTTTCTCCATAGAGAATCACTCTTCCGTTCCCAGATATTCGCGAACAATCTTGCCATAACGCATGCGGTCAGCATACTTAAGAAGATGTGTCGGTTTTTTCTTTTTGCTCTTCATGTAATTCTCTACCACAAGTTCAACCGTGTCTCGGCCAATCTCTTTTTCCAGACGGATACAGTCACAGACACTGCGGTCCATGTCATAAATACGGATGCTGCCGCCACCGGTCTTCACATTCAGTACATCGTCCTCAAAAGAAGACACGGAAAAGTAATGACGTGATACCGGGAAGTTCAGTTTCATGCCGCCACGGTCTGTACGGGCTGTTGCCACATACAATTTGTCCGGCTCTTCATCCAGAAGACCATGGAAGTAGCAGGCACTCAATGAACAAATCACCGCTTTTTTGTTGGTCATGCAAGCCTCCAGCATCTTGTAGTGCTTTGGCTTTTTCTTACCACTCATCAGGTTCCAGTAATTGCCATGGGAGATTTTCTCAATCTTTCCTTCCTCCAGCATGGTGCGAATCTGGATTGTGGTTATCTTGTTATCCAGCATTTTTCTGGTAGGCAGATACCCATTTCCTTCCTCAAACAGTGCGTTTACTTTGTCATAGGTTCTTTGTAACATACTAAATTTTCCTCCTTATAATACCATGATATACATATAATATAGTTTCCTAATCAATTTCGCATCGTCGTAGGCCTTTTTTCGAATCTCCTGATAGATTCGGTCAAACTCCTGCAACTGTTCTTCCGAAATTGTATCCGGTCCAAAGCGGGCGTGGAACAATAACTCTACAAATACGGCAATATCTTCTTCCGGCAATTCCATGGCTGAAACAATCTCCCGGGTCAATTCTCCCATGGACTGTCCGCGATACGCAATGGAATACCTCATCCAGACCGGAAGCAGATGCAGATACACCATACGAATCCGGCGTTTTGCCTTTTTGGTCCTCATATTTTTCTGGAACAAATGCTTTCTGATTCGACGCTGAATCTCAATCGCTGCCACAATCAGGATCACAAGAATGCCAATTTTTAATATCGTGGAGAGAATACCGGAATTTTGCGTTTTTTCATCGTTACCGGCATCTTCCGAAGCTTCTTCATTCCCCTCGATATCATCAAACACCATGCTCTCTTCCGGCTCCTGCGTGACAGCCGGTGTCGGCGTTACCGTCTGCGGCTTCTCTTCCGGTTCCGAAACAGGATTTTCCTGAGAAGGTTCGGTAGTCTGATTGTTGTCATCCTTATCCTTCTCATTCGTCGAGTCACTGTTCTGCATGTCTTCTTCACCACGCCCCGGTGTCACTTCCACAGTGACGAATCCATACTTTTCATCAAAAACTTCAATCCATGCATGAGCATCCTCATCCGGCACCTTGATTTCCTCGTTCGGTGCACAATCCTTCAATTCCTCTTTGCTTACATACATTCCCTCTACATAGCGAGTAGGAATGCCGACACTCCGCAGCAGCATCGCCGCCGTCGTGGCATAATAGGTGCAATATCCTTTCTTACTCTCTTTCAAAAAATATTCCACCGAGTCCCTGTCAGAAGGGGTTTTTCCAGGTGAAAGAGAATACGACGTATCTCTGGTAATATAGGTTTTCACTGCCTGAATGATATCGCTTTTACTGGCAGTTCCTTTCTGGAATCTCTCCAGCAGATTATTCTGTTCTTTCAGGTATTGCTCAAATTCCCCACAGACACCATTCAATGACTCCGGCACCTGCAGATAATATTTTTCGGCAAATTCTTTCAGGAATTCCCGTTCTGCTTCATTATTGCCCCAGAATATCCCGTTGGCCATGCGGTAATTTCCCTTCAACATATCTGTTCGAAGAATCGCCGGATATTTCAAATAATATTCCACCGCATAATCAATACCGGGTTCATCAATAGTGGACCGGCCATTTTCCAACGACTTATAGGCTCCCGTAGGCAGACATGGCACCAGATAATTACCATAACCGAAGGCAATATTCCGGACACGCAGGACCCCTGTCTTCCAGACGTCATCCTCGCCACTTGTCTCCTGGTCACCAAGCTCATTTCGAAGCTGAGTATGCCAGTTTTCCAATGTTACTCCGATATCATCCAGTGTTTTCCAGTCCTTTTTGAAATCTTCATCCGACTTTCTGGATGACCAGCGGTTATTTTCATAAACATCTCCCACATAGCCCTTGAGGTAAAGGCCATAATTGGAGTTCACATCCCCGGACAATTTTAACATCGTCTCCCCGGTGTACGTAACTTCACTCTTCTTACCTATTTTTCCATAAGAAATGGCGTCACCGTTGAAATAAGCTTTCAGCCACGTCAGCACATCCTCTCCTTCCCAGGAAGTCAGTGCCACCAGACTGTTTTTTGCCTGCGTGAGTTTTTCCACATTGTTTTCATATCTCTGGGGCGGTATAAACGCATAGAAAATACCACCGCAGACAAGACAGGTGAGCATAAGTATAATTGCAAGTTTCTGACGCATTCGCCGGTCTGTGGCATCGGTTCGCAAATGTCTCGTTCCTACAATCGTTATGGCGACCACCAAATAGGTAAAGAAATTGGAATAATATCCAACACGCCCCACCACCAGCGGCAGAACGACAAAAGGAATCGTCCCGGCAAGAAAAACAACAGACCTCCGTCTACGGTAAAAAAAGGCACTGATAATCGCCGTCAGATAGACCCCCAGCAGAATCAGCAGAAGGTTGGTACAAAATTTAATACTGGCCCCGTCTATATCGGTGTATGTGAGAAGCGTCAGATTGGTACCGGTATAGTTCATAAATTCTTTCAAAAAACTATTGGCAATATTCACAAAACCCTTCTGCAACGCTCCCATAAACCGGAATGCGATTACGGCAAAAAACAGCGTAATTCCAATAATTCCGTATAGCTTCCCTTTACGAAACGTCTCCAAAACCGTAAACAACCCGTAAAAAATAATAGAAGCCGCAAACATCATGACAATAACCAATGTATTATCATAAATCAGTTCCAAGCTGGTTGCAGAACACATCAACGCCGAATACACACCAAGAAAAACCAGCATAATCTGGCTGAATTCCAATATGAAATTAATCAGTTTATTATTCCTGGTCCTCAAGTCCGTCACCTCGTAAGTCCATTACTTCCAGACGATCCCGAACCAGATTCCCCGAATCCAGTGAATCATGGTCTGCCACTGTCAGATAAATGGCAGACTCCAGAAGTTTTCCTTTACCCCAATCAACATATGCTTCCAGCAGTTCATTTTCCTTCGCTGTAATACTGCTCTTAAATAATTCCTGAAACATCCAGTACAGCTCTTCCTCCTGCTCCACCGAATATTCCTGAATCACACCATTTTTTTTATCGTACCAGATATATGCCTGGGGGATTCCGTGTTCAATCATAAACATGGCAATGGAGTATACTCCCTGTACCAAAAGATTGATTTTATGATTGCGCTCTGCCCGGTCACCCTTCGCACACAAATCAATAAAAATATGAATTTGCTTCGTCAGGGGCAGGCTTCCTTCTTTTACCATCAAATTTCCGGTCTTACTGCTGAGTTTCCAGTGAATCCGCTGAATTTTGTCACCATCTGCGTAATCCCGGATATCGAATATTTCCGAGGGATCGTCACCTTTCTTATAAACTGAAAACCGGTCACTGTCCTCGCTTGTTTCATTGTACCATTTATCTTTCCCAAGATACATTTCCTTTGTGGGCGGCAACACCAGCACGTCCTGAGTTTCAAAATTTTTCCCTATGGTCCATGCAAATATATTCAGATAATCATAAATCCGAACCTTCTCCACCGTAATCGCCACATTGCCACAATTATCCATGATTACCGGAATTCTCCGGTCTCGCTTCTTGCCAGTATCCACGGAAAACCGTATCTTCAACTTCCCTTTGTCGCCGGAAAAAGGATTCTCATACCTCACTCTGGCAATTCCCTTGGTCACCGGGAACAGACGGCTCCGGTTCTCCACAGATAAAGTTATCACAGCCCTTGCCGGCTTATCAATAGCATCTTTCTCTGCCAGTGGATTTTTAGAATCCACTGCCACACTGACCCGCTTCCGCAAAATCAGCAAAAACACAAACATGAATACAGGAATTGTCACAACAAGCCCAATCAAAGCCATTGCTCCAAATTCCAAATACAATATGGAAATTAGAATACTCACAAGGAAAAGGAAAATATACAGGATTGTTCCTACTGTCATATGTTCCTCCAATCCAAACAATTCAACGTTTCTTACAATTTCGGCACCGCAATTTTACCAAGAATTTCCTCCACCACATCTTCTTCCGTTGTGTGGCTCATCCGGGCCTTACCATTCAGCAGCAGGCGATGTGCCAATACGGCACTGGCAACGGTCTTAATGTCCTCCGGCAGCACAAAAGTTCTGCCCTGCACAAAAGCATGGGCCTTTGACATATCCATCAGTGCCAGTGTTCCACGTGGGCTGACACCAAGCGTAATCATGGAATGGTTTCTCGTTGCGTCTACTATTTTTGACAGGTAAGACAATACCTTATCATCTACATAAATCTGCTTCACCTGATCCTGCATTTCCAAAAGTTCTTTCTTGGAAATAATCTCCTGAATGAAATCAAGTGGATTAATATCCTGTCTCTCCTTGATCAGACGCATCTCTTCTTCCATCGTCGGATACCCCATGGAAATCCGGATCATGAAGCGGTCTAACTGCGACTCCGGCAGCATCTGCGTACCGGCAGAACCTACCGGATTCTGTGTTGCTACAACAATAAATGGATTCGGCAACTGTCTTGTGACACCATCCACTGTCACCTGACCTTCCTCCATAACCTCTAGAAGTGCAGACTGTGTTTTGGTAGAAGTACGGTTAATTTCATCCGCTAGAAGCAGGTTGCACAAAATAGCTCCCGGCTTATACTGAAACTCACCATCTGCGCCAATCATATTAAATCCTACCACATCACTGGGCAGTACATCCGGTGTGAACTGAAGACGTCTCTCCGTCAATTCCATTGCTCTGGAAAATGCCACCGCAAGCGTAGTCTTGCCCACTCCCGGAACATCTTCAACAAGAATATGCCCCTTCGCCAGCATCGCTGTCATAACCAACTCGATTGCTTTTTCCTTTCCACGGATTACCTTCCCCACTTCCTTCAGAATCACTTCTACTTTCTCGTTCAACTGTATTCTCCTTTCCTGTCCCTCAGACAATAGCAGAAAACGCCTCGTTCCCTCGGCGTTCCCTTCCTTTTCTATAAATCGCTCCTTTAGGAGACTTTCATTTTAAATTTGCGAACTGCACGCTCATCTTCCGCATCAATTTTCTCCATATGACCGCCAATCCCACGAATCTTCTCAGCAAAACTTTCATAACCGCGTTCGATATACTGAATATCATCCACATAGGTGAAACCCTCTGCAGCCAGACCGGCCATAACAAGAGCCGCCCCGGCCCGAAGATCCGGTGCACTCACACTGGCTCCTGTAAATCCCTCTACCCCTGTCACAAAGGCCGCATTTCCCTCAACGGTAATATTGGCCCCCATGCGCCGAAGTTCACTAATATATTTGAATCTTGTCTCAAAAATCGTCTCCGTCACAATGCTGGTCCCCTCAGACAGAGCAAGCAGCGTCGTAATCTGAGGCTGCATATCCGTGGGAAATCCCGGATATGGCATGGTCTTTACATTGGCATAGGATAAACGATGATCCACACATACTCTTACACAATCGTCAAACTCTTCCACTCTGGCACCAATCTCAACAAGCTTTGCCGTAATGGCTTCCAGATGCTTCGGAATCACGTTCTTAATCATCACATCGCCACCGGTAGCTGCCACCGCCAGCATATACGTACCGGCCTCAATCTGATCCGGAATAATAGAGTATTCCGCTCCGTGAAGAGACTCTACTCCGCGAATGCGGATGGCGTCTGTACCGGCACCCTTAATATTCGCCCCCATACTGTTCAAGAAGTTGGCCACATCTACGATATGAGGTTCCTTGGCGGGATTCTCAATAATCGTTTTCCCTTCCGCCATGCAGGAAGCCATCATAATATTAATCGTAGCTCCTACACTGGGACAGTCCAGATAAATATGCGTCCCCCGAAGGACATCCGCCTGAGCATCAATCTTACCGTGATGAATACTCACCTGCGCCCCCAGCTGCTCAAACCCCTTGATATGCTGATCAATGGGACGGCTTCCAATCTGGCAGCCTCCCGGCAACGCCACAAGGGCTTTCTTATATTTCCCAAGCAATGCTCCTACCAGATAATAAGACCCACGAATTTTCCGAATCGCTTCCTCATCCACACTCACATCCCGAATCAAAGCACCATTGATCCGCACCGTATGTTCATCGATACGTTCTACAATGGCACCAATACCTTCTATTGCATCCAACAAAACACGGACGTCATCGACATCCGGCAGATTATCAATC
>JALENH010000119.1 GCA_022767895.1 Eubacterium sp. | reverse complement strand
ATGAAAGAAAAAGGTGAGAAAATTTCCATGTTGACAGCGTATGATTATTCCACTGCGAAACTGGAAGATGAGTCGGGCGTTACGAGTATTCTTGTGGGGGATTCCCTGGGAAATGTGATTCTCGGCTATGAAGATACCATTTCCGTAACCATGGAGGATATGATTCATCACGGCGCTGCCGTGGCGCGGGGAGCAAAAAATGCGCTTGTTATTATAGATATGCCATTTATGTCCTATCAGACTTCGGTTTATGATGCTGTTGTCAATGCGGGACGATTGATGAAGGAAGGCCGTGCCGGTGCGGTGAAGCTGGAGGGCGGCAGGGAAGTGTGTCCACAGATTAAGGCGATTGTGGATGCCGGAATCCCGGTGTGTGCCCATCTGGGACTGACCCCACAGTCCATCAACGCCTTTGGTGGATTTAAGGTACAGGGTAAGACCGAGGCGGCGGCGAAGAAACTGCTGGAGGATGCCCTGGAGGTGGAGAAAGCGGGAGCTTTCGCGGTTGTGCTGGAGGGGATTCCGAAGAAACTTGCCGATTTAGTGACAGAGCGCCTTACGATTCCGACCATTGGGATTGGTGCCGGCAATGGCTGTGATGGACAGGTTCTCGTGTATCAGGATATGCTCGGTATGTTCTCCGATTTCACACCGAAGTTCGTGAAACGTTATGCGGAGACGGGAGAGATTATGAAGAAGGCATTCCGCCAGTATATTGAAGAAATCCAGAGCGGTGTGTTCCCGTCAGAGGAGCATGAGTATAAAGTAGCAGATGACGTGATTGAGAAATTATATTAAGCAATTGTACTTGCAGATGTTTTAGATTGGAGGAAAAAATCAATGCAGATTGTAGCGACGGTGGAAGAAGTGAGGGCACAGGTTCGTGCCTGGAGACAGGAAGGGCTTTCGGTAGGTCTGGTGCCCACCATGGGATATCTCCACGAGGGACATAAAAGCCTGATTGACAAGGCGGTGGAGCAGAATGACCGCGTGGTGGTAAGTGTGTTTGTGAATCCGATTCAGTTTGGGCCGGGAGAGGATTTGGCCACGTATCCGAGAGATCTTGACCGGGATGCCGCCCTTTGTGAGAATGCCGGGGCAAATCTTATTTTCCATCCGGAACCGGAAAATATGTACTTTGATGATTTCTGCACTTACATTGATATGGATGGACTGACCAAGGGGTTGTGCGGAAAGACAAGACCGACCCATTTCCGTGGAGTGTGTACCGTAGTGGGGAAATTGTTCAACATTGTGCAGCCGGACCGTGCTTATTTCGGACAGAAGGACGCCCAGCAGCTGGCTGTCATCCGCCGCATGGTGAGAGATTTGAATTTCAATCTGGAGATTGTGGGATGCCCGATTATCCGCGAGGAAGATGGACTGGCAAAAAGTTCCCGGAATACGTATCTGTCACCGGAGGAGAGGAAAGCGGCTGTGATTCTCCACAAGGGCCTGACCCGTGGGGAGGAGTTAGTGAATCAGGGCGAGAAAAATGCCAATGTCGTGAAAGCGGCAATCCGCGAGGTGATTGAGTCGGAGCCTCTTGCGAAGATTGATTATGTGGAGATTGTGGATTTTGATAATATGAAAGAAATCGAGACACTGGAACGGCCATTTTTGGCAGCGGTTGCGGTATACATTGGCAAGACAAGACTGATTGACAACTTTATACAATTCTGAGCAGCGAGATTGGAGGATAATCGTCATGACCATTCAGATGTTGAAAGGGAAAATACACCGTGCTGTCGTGAAACAGGCGGAGCTGAATTATGTGGGAAGTATCACCGTGGACCCGGTGCTGATGGAGGCAGCGGGTATCATTGAATACGAAAAGGTCCAGATTGTGGACGTGGAGAACGGGAACCGTTTTGAGACGTATACCATTGCGGGGGAGCCGGGCAGCGGGATGATTTGCCTGAACGGGGCTGCCGCCAGAATGGTGCAGGTGCAGGATCACATTATCATTATGAGTTATTGCGATATGACACCGGATGAGGCCTTCAGCCACAAACCGAAGGTGGTTTTTGTGGATGAGAGCAATCAGATTAAAAAGGTGTCGAATTACGAGAAGCACGGCCAGTTGTCAGACTGACGGAAGGGAGAAAGTTATGTTACAGGGAAAAACGGTTGTACTTGGCGTGACGGGAAGTATTGCCGCTTACAAAATCGCCAACCTGACCAGCATGCTGACGAAGCTTCATGCGGATGTGCATGTTTTGATGACAGAGAACGCCACCAATTTTATCAATCCCATTACGTTCGAGACATTGACCGGGCATAAATGTCTGGTGGACACCTTTGACCGGAATTTCAATTATAATATTGAGCATGTGGCATTGGGGACGAAAGCGGATATCGTGTTGGTAGCACCCGCCAGCGCCAATATCATTGCGAAGATGGCTCACGGCATTGCAGATGATATGCTGAGTACCACGGTGCTTGCCTGCCGCTGTAAAAAGTTTGTGGCACCGGCCATGAATACAAATATGTACGAGAATCCCATCACCCAGACGAATATTCAGAAGCTGCGGGATTTCGGAATGGAAGTGATGGAGCCCGCCACAGGATTGCTGGCCTGCAAAGCGGTAGGGAAAGGAAAGATGCCCTCCGAGGATGTACTGCTGCAGTATATATTACAGGAAATCCAGTGTGAGCATGACATGACAGGAAAACGTGTATTGGTGACAGCGGGGGCGACCCGTGAGGCTATTGACCCGGTGCGTTATATTACGAACCACTCCACCGGGAAAATGGGATATGCCCTGGCGCAAATTGCTGCCCGTCGGGGTGCGGAGGTGACACTGGTCAGCGGTGTGACGGAGCTGCCGGCACCGTTGGGGGTGAAGGTAATTTCCGCGGAAAGTGCGGAGGATATGTTCGAGGCGGTAAAAGCCGAAGCAGAGAAGCAGGATATTATCATTAAGGCAGCAGCCGTGGCCGATTATACCCCGATTACAGTCAGTACTGAGAAAATCAAAAAGCAGGAGGGGGAGACCGCCATTGCCCTAAAGCGTACGACAGATATTCTTGCCTGGCTGGGTGAGCACAAGAGAGAAGGACAGTTTTTGTGTGGATTCTCCATGGAAACGGAGAATATGCTGGAAAATTCGAAAAAGAAGCTGGCGAAAAAGAAGGCAGATTTGATTGTTGCCAACAATTTGAAAGTGGAAGGTGCGGGATTTGGCACAGAGACGAATG